>DAOWEJ010000027.1 GCA_030638575.1 Deltaproteobacteria bacterium
ACCGCATTATCCATCATTCACATATTTTTATGATGGGTGGAGAAAGCTATCGGCTGAAACAAAAAATCAACTTAAACTAAGTGCCGGGGGGTGGGTCAGTTTTATTGTCCGCTACCGGGTCAGTTTTATTGTCCATTGACATAAACTTGTTTAATGATGTGAATTATGAATCCCCGCCAAAAAAAGAGATATACTTTTACAGTACCGACTAACTAATTAATCGGAACCATGAGTTCATATGTTGACAATGTTATATTATATATAGGTGTGGATTACGGTATTCATTTTTACAATATAAATTCCTAAACAAACAATAATGCTGGTTACATTGTTCTTTTGGTTTATTTACATCGTTAGATCTAATAAAACAGGATATAAAAAAATATAGGTTTGTGAAATTGGTGTTAACAATGTCGCTATATATTCTGGGTGTTTGCTTTGACGTTATATATACATGAAAAGTGTTCACATTGCCGCTATATATACTTAGAAATATGTTCACTTTGAGCCTATATATAGATCATTAATTTTCAGTCTCCGCCGAATCCTTCGTGCGGGTTTCTTTTTAAAAAATTTATCCTTCATCCATTCTGCATTGTGGTCATCTATTGCGTTAATTATTCTACGTTTTAGTCTTCTGATTTTAAGCCGCTTTATCGGTAGTACATAGTTGCTCTTTCGAGACATTCTTACGACTGTGTTCATCAAGCATGTGTAGTTTGCACAATGCTCACCTTTCACGATATATTTAAACTGAAAGTGATTTTGAAGCCCATGCATTATATTTTTACCCATTTCATCACGATATTGTGCGAGATCATGCAAAGTATCAATTTTAAGCTTTTTTAATTCTCTCCTATCCATTGTCCTTTCCAACCTAATTCTGTCTAAATCCTCAATGGGCCATCCAGAGATTCTAATCCGGCGGTCTTTTTCATTATATTCTTCCGGTATTCTGTTTTCATCTTCTCCGCGTTCATATACTTTGTTTTTTTTACCCAGCTTCACAACGGCATTTAGTTTCTTGCCGCTTTGAATTTGGTTGCCATCAAAACGGATTTTATTGCTACGCGTGATATACGGCACATAAATGATATTGAGTATACTGTGAAAGGTTCTTCTTACAGCGTCTGGGCTAATGTGCATCAAGTCAATGGCAAGTTCTACCGCGTTTACTTTTACTATACTATTTCCAAAAAGATTATGGAGTTCGCAGATCAAGTTTTTATGCCTATCAGGGCTAATCTCAAAGGTAGGGACAACGGAGATTTGGGAGAAACGATTCGTTTTCTTAAGCATCCATGGCTTGAGACCTGTCATAACGTGTATTTTGAATTCCTTAAAATTTGTGAAGCCTTCATGTGAATATATGGAATGGAACGATTTCGAGTGCTTACGAATTTGTTTTATCTGGAACCTTGAGCCTAATTTTTTTACAATATCCTCATAATTATAATTTGTTGAAAAACTTATCCTGTGAATGTGTGCTCGAACATGAACAATATCATCCAATGGCTCAATGATTCCGTTAAAGAAAGTTTTTAAATTTGCCTTTTTTGAATGATTTCTAACTCTGCTTATTGACATTTGATTCACCATCCCTTTATGGATAAGAGGCTGGTCTCAGGGTGATAAGTAGATGAAAGGGATTGGCTCAATGTATAAGCCAGACACCTATTATCACCCCGAGCCCACTGGCGCGCATTCCAGCAGTTTTACCAGCACACTTAAGGTTCACGTTGATTTTAACTATCTTTTTTGTCATGAATTGGAACAATGGAGGGGATGATACACACTGGCAAATTAAAATAAATGCCCCTCCGTTGCTCTATTCCTCAAAGCTAATCTTTATTCGTTTTTTGGTTTCCTTTTTATACGCTTTTTGGTGCTAACTTTTACTTGATATACGGTTTTGCACGAAAGGAAAAAGTCTGTCACCTCCGATTTCAAATATAGCCGTGTCCCTTGCTGACTTATTTGGTAGCAGGGTAAAGCGTTCCTTTTCCTTGCTCGATTAACAATACTTGTCTTCAAACCGAATTTCGTTATAAGTTCGTTCTCTGTAATAAAATCTTCCAACATTGTTTTTTCTGACATGTCATAACCCTCCTGTTTATAGTTTAAAAGTTGTGCCAATGTGTTTCAATACTGATAAGATTAAAAATTATAACAATATGTTATAAACAAATACAAAGAGACATCTTTGTAGATACTTTAAAATCAGGATAAAAAACAGTATAAGCTATAGAGAAAGGCTAATGATAAGGAATTGAAAAGGGTATGCTAATGTTGAAAATAAAGTTCAGGCGTGACTGATAAAATAATCCTAATCAGGTTACCGCGGGAAATTATGTTATATATTTGTTATATAACAAAATAAGAATTAAAACGAAATCTTGCTAAATCCTTGATATTAGTGGTGCCCCCGGCAGGAATCGGACCTGCGGCACATGGATTAGGAATCCATTGCTCTATCCACTGAGCTACGGGGGCAGAAAAAAAATCAGTTGTGAGAGAAAGATCCGAGCGAAACACTTTACTTCTTCAAGAGGGTTATCCATATATCAGACAGATATTGAAACTTCAAGATTATTCTATTGCCGCGCATTTAAAAATTCTACCTTAAAAACTTTCTATTATCATGTTTGCATTGCGTATTGACTTTATGTTATATAAAAAGCAACAAAGATAATATCGATTGCGTTGTAAAAAAGGCCCACCTGCTGCGTTGCAGCGGTTTTCAGACACTCGGCATACTACATCTATTTCTTCGTTCCTGAAGGACCACTGCGTCTTGTATATGGAAGTTTTTACTTAGCCATCGGTGATACTTTTTACAAGTTCATCAATATTGAATAGTAGAAACATATTAAACACTGATTATTTTAAGGATATTTTATGAAACGAGCACTAATCACCGGCATCACAGGACAGGACGGTGCCTACCTGGCGGAATTTCTACTTGGCAAAGGGTATGAAGTGCATGGAATAAAGCGCAGAGCATCTTCATTTAACACCGGTCGTGTTGATCATCTTTATAAGGATCCCCACGAAAAGGATGTTCGCTTTTTCATGCATTATGGCGATCTGACTGATGCTACAAACCTGATTCGTATTATCCAGGAAATTCAGCCTGAAGAGATCTATAATCTTGCTGCCCAGAGCCATGTCATGGTTTCTTTTGAAACTCCGGAATATACTGCAAATGCAGATGCCCTCGGCACATTGCGTCTTCTTGAAGCCATTAGAATCTTAAAGCTTGAGGAAAAGACTCGTTTTTACCAGGCTTCAACTTCTGAACTATTCGGCAAGGTCAGGGAAGTTCCGCAAAATGAGAACACACCTTTTTATCCAAGATCTCCCTATGGTGTTGCAAAGCTTTATTCCTATTGGATTACTATTAACTATCGCGAGGCATACGGTATGTACGCATGCAATGGAATTTTGTTTAATCACGAATCACCCATTCGTGGTGAAACCTTTGTTACAAGGAAAATTACAAGAGCCATGGCGCGAATAAAGCTGGGTTTGCAACAGAGCCTTTATATCGGTAATCTCGATGCCAGGCGTGACTGGGGACATGCCGCTGATTATGTGGAAATGCAGTGGCTTATGCTTCAGCAGGAAGAGCCGGATGACTTTGTTATCGCCACTGGTGAGCAGCATTCAGTCAGGGAGGTCATTGAGACCGCAGGAAATAAGCTGGGGATTTCCATTAAATGGGAAGGGAAGGGAATAGACGAAAAAGGGATAGATGAAGAAAACGGAAAGGTTATTGTTGCTGTCGATCCCGGCTATTTTCGTCCCACAGAAGTCGAAAACCTCCTTGGTGACGCAAGCAAAGCCAGGGAAAAACTGGGTTGGAAACCTCGAATAAGCTTTCAGCAGCTAATTTCGGAAATGGTGGTCGAGGACCTTAAAGAGGCACAAAAGGATAATCTTTGCAGGCAGGAAGGTTTTCGAACATACGATCATTTTGAATAGAGGACAAAAGATGAGGACTGATGACGCAATCTATGTTGCAGGGCACCGGGGTATGGTTGGATCTGCAATTTTTCGACGTCTGCAAGCCGATGGTTATACCAGCATTATTACTCGCACCCACAGGGAGCTTGACTTGAGCGACCAGAAGGCAGTTCGTGAATTTTTTCAAAATGAAAAGATCGATTATGTTATACTCGCAGCAGCAAAGGTTGGCGGTATTTATGCTAACGATACTTATCCCGCTGAATTTATTTACGAAAACATGATGATCGAAGCAAATGTAATTCATGAGGCCTATCTCGCAGGGGTTAAGAGGCTTCTTTTCCTGGGAAGCTCATGTATTTATCCGAAACATGCCGGGCAGCCGATGAAAGAGGAAGCTTTGCTTTCCGGGCAGCTTGAGCCGACTAATGAACCATACGCCATTGCGAAAATTGCCGGCATTAAGCTCTGTGAATCTTACAATCGCCAGTATGGAACCAGGTATCGGTCTGTTATGCCGACAAATCTATATGGTACGAATGACAATTACGATCTTAAGGATTCTCATGTGTTGCCGGCTCTTATCCGCAAATTCCACCTGGCAAAACTTGCCGAGCAACGAGACCTGGAAGGAATTAAAAAGGACGAATCAATATACGGTGCTATCCCCAAAGACATACGAGAATGTTTAAATTCTATTTCCAAACAAAAAGGCCGCTCATCTTCATCAATACCATCGGGAATAAGGTTGTGGGGAAGCGGCAGCCCAAAGCGGGAATTTCTTTACGTGGATGATATGGCCGCAGCCTGTCTTTTATTAATGACTTTAAGCGACGATCAGTACGATGCTTTGCGGTCAAACCGGTTTTCAGGCACTGTTCCAAAATCGGATATAATACCTTCTGAAGCAAGCGTGGGTGGCAGTGACGATTGCCCGATGGTGTCTCACATAAATATCGGTGCAGGAAATGATATGACAATTCGAGAGTTGGCTGAAATAGCAAAAGAAGTGGTCGGATATAAAGGGGATGTTATTTGGGACCGGTCCAAACCGGATGGTATGCCGCGAAAGTTGTTGGATATTTCAAGATTAAATAGTTTAGGTTGGAAACCAAAAATTCAGCTCAAAGACGGCATAAAGCATACATACGCTTCATACATTGATCAGGCAGGATAAATCAATCGATTATTTGACGAAACGTGCAATAATCCATATGATATGAATGGAGAGAGAAGGAGGTTTGGGACATGGCAGTGATAAAAAAAGCGAGGACAGTTCTGGCAGGTATCGGGATTGTTTTATCTTTAATCTTTCTTATTACTGGATGTTCCGCTTTGCCCAGCGAAGAAAAGAGTACGGAGTCTCATGAAGCAAACCAGCGGAAAGATAAAACAGGTCCTTTATACTATGATTTTGGAGATGTCCTTATTCCGAGGGAACTGAAAGTTGACAGGAAATCATCATTTATATACAACACTTCCGGTTTTTCAGCAGGAGTTTTAGTGTTAAAGGGAAGAGTTGAAATTGGATCTTTAATCTCTTTTTTTGAAAAGAACATGGCAAAAGACAACTGGCGACTGATCAGCTCATTTAAATCGTCCCGCACCATAATGCTTTTCCAGAAACAAAACAGGTGGTGTGTGATAAACATTACT
>DAOWEJ010000042.1 GCA_030638575.1 Deltaproteobacteria bacterium
ATGAAAGTGGTGATTTAAGAAAGGGGCTGAAAATAGAAATTGACGGGGAACCTTATATTATTGTGAAGTTCGATTTTGTTAAACCTGGTAAAGGTCAGGCTCTTTATAAATGCACGCTGAAGAATATGATAACAGGCACCAGATTTGACAGAACTTACAGATCAGGTGAAAAATTTAATGAAGCAAACCTTGAAGAGATTGAGATGGAATATTTGTATTCTGACGATCAAGGGTATTGCTTTATGAATACCAGCACTTATGAACAGGAATTCCTTGTTGAAGACCAGATTGCTGAATCTAAATATTTTTTAAAGGAAAATACAGTTTGTAATGTCTTACTTTTTGAAGGAAAGCCCATTGGTATTACCCTGCCAAACTTTATTAATTTAAGGATAAAAAAAGCTGATCCTTGGGTAAAAGGTGATACCGCTTCTGGAGACACCAAACCTGCAACACTTGAAACAGGATATTCAATACAGGTTCCCACCTTTATTGAGGAGGGAGAACTCGTTAAAATAGATACGAGAACAGGTGAATATGTGGAAAGGGTAAAGGAATAGGGCTTTTTAAGCCCCGGGCCAATTCCAAAGTTAATATTATTGGTTCTCCTCCAGATTAGTTGATGCAAAGGGTTCGAGGATTCTATGATTCTACCAACTCTTTTGGAAATGATCCTTATTATTTTATAAATGTGTTTACCCTGGAGCTAAGCGCTTAAAAGCTTGACAGCTAATCAAAGTAATCAAGAAGTTGAATAAGATCTGTTATAACAATATCAGCAGATACGTTTTCACAAACAGGTTCATCTTTTCTTAATCTCAAAGATCTTGCATCTCCTGCAAAAAGCCCTGTTTTAAAACCTTCTTTTTGAGCAGGATAGATATCATTTAATATATCATTTCCTATATAAAGAACCGAATCTGTCGGAATATTCATATCTTTAAGCTTTGAGGATGCAACTTTAAAGAGAAAAGAAGAAGGCTTTGCATATCCGGATTTGTAAGAAAAAAAGATAAGATCCGGCTCAAATCCAAGATGCTTAAGGTCTGATTTTAAAAACCAGTCAAACAGATAAGGAGTAAAGAACTGGGCGTTTGAAATAATTCCCAATATGATATTTCTATTTTTTAATTCCCGCAGCACTTCTTCTATATTGGGCATGGGATAGGCAGGATTGACAATCAGCTCAAACTCAAGTGCGAAAGCCCTGGCCCTCTCAGGATTATCATCTCCAATAACACGCATCCATATATCATCTATCTCAATTTCGGGGAAATCAATGCCTTTTTTCCTTAATTTTGCATGTTGCTTTTCAATCGTATCAAAAAAATCTTTCAAAAAGGTCTTTGGGTTTATATCTATTTTGAATTTTTTTAGAAGAAATTTAATTTCCTGTGTTTTTTCTAAAACTTTTTTTGCAATTCCAATATCACCTGAGGCACTGATAAAGAGTGTGCCGTAAACATCAAAAAGGATACATTTTATTTCATTATCGAGCTTTCCTTTTTGATTTAATAATGTAGGAAGTGGTGAAAGAGGGGTTAAATATTTTTTAAATAGATCTTTATTCACTATATTCGCTCCATTTCAGCAGACTGAAATGACGGGGATCTAAAAAATGAGATAGAAGTATTTTTTTATCGATGCTATGGGATACTTTATTTTTTGCTACCCTTTTGTAAATTCCAATAAGCTTCTTTTTATATATGTTTTTATTGTAATGGGTAAGTATGGCATTCAAGTTTTTTTGTATCAACTCTTCTTTGTCCCGCACCTTTCCAGGAGATGCAAGATAAGGGTTAAGTCTGATCAATTCATTTTTTTCATTCTTGCTCGACATGATATGAGAAATTATATTTTTTTGAAACGATTCATCAAGAAGAGCAAAATC
The DNA here is from genome assembly GCA_030638575.1 of Deltaproteobacteria bacterium. Classification (GTDB taxonomy): domain Bacteria; phylum Desulfobacterota; class Desulfobacteria; order Desulfobacterales; family JAUWMJ01; genus JAUWMJ01. The sequence continues at coordinate 1,892 of DAOWEJ010000042.1, forward strand.
AATTTTTTCATTTTTTATAACCCGAGAAAATATTTTATCTATGCTTGATTTATCAATGTCATAGTTAAGCAGTTTACAGCTTCTTAAAATACAGTCTTTCCATTTTTGATAAAAATTATCTTTTCCGATCCATTCCACAGGTACAAGCAACTCTGAATAGAGATGACCAAGGCTAATCCCGTTATTTTCAAAATCACGGCATATATCCGTGAGCCTTCTTCCCCAGATGATCTTTTTCGCACACCAGGGTTCAAGGAATGAGAATCCAAAACCTTCTGTTATACTTGTCGTAATAAGAAATTTGGATGATAAGACGAGCTTTAAAAAATCATTTTTTAGCCCTGATTCAAATTCAACATTAAGTTTTCTGTTTTTTACAAAGTTTATCCATCCCTCATAGCTTTTAAAATCTGCCGGACTGTTGGGAGGAAGCGTGATGGAAAGAGTTTCACTGTTTTTAAAAAACAAGGATAATAGGATGGCTTCACCGATATTTTTTCTCCTGATGGCGCGAATTGGATAAAGTACATTGTTTTCAGATTCTTTAGCATGATTTCCTAAAGTAAGAGGTTCAACCATATTGTAAATTTTATGAAGGCCCTCTTTTTTAAGTCCTGCTTTTAGCAGCATGTTGTAATCACGCGAGTTGATAACGCCGTAATGACAATCAGACAGATATTTATCTGAAAAGTATGACAGGGGACGACCATCTTCTGCAAAATCATGGATCTGCAGAAAAAGATTCATATTGTTATTTTTAAGTTCTGATAATATTTTTAAAAAATCTGTGTTTTTAGCAAGGGTAGGGTTGTGTACATGAAGGACGTCGCATTTGCCGCAAAATTTTAACGAAATCGCCCTGATTATCGATTCGGCAACTTCTTTGTGGGAAAACGTCTTTTGGAAAGGGCTGCTGTAACCGAGTCCGGGGATATATACAGTATCAGCAGGGAAGGGTGATTTTTGAGGAGCGCCTGTAAGTACAAGAAGATCACATTCATCCTTTATCGCTCCTACCTGCTGCTTTAAAACAGTGGTCACACCGCCTGTTTTAAGATGATAATGGATAAAGGCTATTTTCATCAATACTTAACCTGGCAACATAACTTATCAGCACTATTTAGCAATAGCTTCTTTTTGTATCGTATACAATCGTTGCGGGTTACGCGTTTCGGGTTATTCTATGGTTAAGGTTTCTACTCTTTCATAAAAAACTGCATCTTTATAGAGCCCAGCTCGATAACATCGAATTCATTAAGAGGTGCTGATTCTTTTTCTACCTTACCATTAACTCTTAATTTGGACATTCCTCCTACAAAGCTTATATAATAGCCCTTTGGCCTTTTGCTTATGGTTGCTGCAGTATGACCCATGGCCAGGCCGCCGACCACTATGTCGCAAGAAGAATCTTTTCCTATCTTAGTAAGTTTTTTGGAAAGTTCGACTTCACCATCACCACCGGATAAATAGGTCAAAAAGCCATTCGGCTGATCTTTCTGCATACGGGGTGAGAGCATTTTCGAGTCACTTTTTGACATCATATCCCGGTACTTACTTGTGTCCATTACCATGGTCTGATCCATCTCGCCTGAAGGACCTTTTGGTTGGGTTTCACCAGGTTTGTATTCAAAGGCGAGTGTATGTTTGCCGATGTTAACAAGATCTCCGTGTGTGAGCCAGTGAGATGTCACTATCCTTTCATTCACAAAGCAACCATTTTTACTTTGCAGATCTGTCAGTACAAATCCGTCACCTACCGAATCAATCTTGGCATGGTGCCCTGATACGGCAAGGTTTTCAACTACAACATCATTGTCGCTGCGTCTACCGATGGTGATAGATCTTCCCTTTTCGAGCTGATAATCTTTGATTACGTTATCTTTGAATTTAAGTGTTAACGTCGGCATTATAAAAACCTCTTTTTAGTATTTTTTTAAAGTAAAATTATACAATCCTTCCAAAAAACGCTGGATGAATCCCTTGATCCCTCTGACGCTTAATTTAGCTTTTTTTATTTTTATAACAATAGCGGTTATATTATCATTTCCACCACGTTCATTTGCCAGGTCCACGAGGTACTGACAGGCCGTTTCCGAGTACTTATTTTTTACTGCATCAAGGATTTCCTCAGGAGAAACATTATTGCTCAGACCATCTGAACTTATGATCAGAATATCGTCCTTGAAGTGTTGGATTTCACAAATATCCGGCCTGACTGTTTCATCGGATCCAATGGCTTGTGTAAGCATATGATAAAATTCAGGCCCTAATTGCCCGGCACTTTCGGCATCTATTGCCGTATGTTCTGCTATTACGGTGTGGGGTACGGAAAGAAGGTCAATACTCCCATTATGCACAAAATAGATGGGACTGTCTCCAACATTGGCTGCTATGAACGTATCATCATTAAAGTAGATTGCAGATATAGTAGAACCCATTCCACGGTAAGATTCATTACTTTTTGAAGCCTGATGAACTACCCGGTTGGACAGCTTGATACCTGAAAGAAGCCGGTTAGCTTCCGTGGAAAGAGCCTCGTCGGGCTTGCCAAACTCCTGCGTATTAGGGTCTTCTCCGACCTTTTTAATATAATCCCTTATGGTCTCAACTGCAAGGTTACTGGCTACTTCTCCGGCGCGATGCCCTCCCATACCGTCTGCGACCAGATAGAGTCCCAAATCGTCATCAAGAAATAGAGAATCTTCATTGACTTTTCTTTTTCTACCGATGTGGGTAATACCTGCCGATTCGAAAACTAACATAATAAGGCTAAGGCTGTAATTGGATTCAACATCATTGCAATTGGACTGCATCCGACTTTCCTAATATCCTTATATTTATATAACAAAAAGGAAATCAGGTCAAGCATTCCGATTTCATTTCAGCAAAAGGCTTTCATTTATTAGACATTTTATTCTCTTTCTTTTTTGCAATAGCAGCATCTATTTTTTTCCTTACTTCTCTTAAATGAGCAGACATCTGAGATGCCCGCTGGTATCGTTTTTCCCTGTCTTTCTCAAGTCCTTTATCAATTATGGTTACAAGTGGAGTAACAATTTTTGGATTTAATGATTTAGGGTTCGGATGGGGTGTATTCATTATATTATTCATAAGAGCTGCGGGATTTTCTCCATAGAAAGGAAGTTTGCCGGTTAAAAGCTGGAACAGCATTGTACCTAAAGAGAATATGTCGGATCTTCCGTCAACCTTTAGGCCGGAAAATTGCTCCGGTGACATATAATAGGGTGTTCCTTTTACTATTCCTGTCTGTGTCTGGGAAATAGCAGTAATTCTTGCTATGCCAAAGTCCGTAATCTTTACAATACCTGTATTTAAAAGCATAATATTTGCCGGCTTAATGTCGCGATGAACAATCCCCTTCTGGTGGGCGTAATCAAGGGCGTCTGCAATGTCTGCCACGTAATCGATTACCCTTAACATCGGGAGCAGGTTCTCTTTTTTTATATATTTTTCAAGGTCTTCCCCTTCAAGATACTCCATGGCGATGTATGCCAGATCATGTTCGTCGCCGGCATCATATATGGTAACTATGTTAGGATGGGAAAGTGTACCGGCACTTTCAGCTTCTCTGAAAAACTTTTCCTTCATCTCTTTAACATCTTCAGGGTCAAAATCATCGCCAAACCTGAAAGTTTTAATCGCTGTTGTACGATTAATCCTCGGGTCCTGCCCAAGATATACGACGCCCATGGCGCCCTTGCCGAGCTGTTTTAACACTTCATACCTGCCAAGAGTAGGGCGGGTATCGGTGGCGGTAGCCAAAAGGTCATCTTCGGGTGAACCTGTGCCAAAAAAACCGTTGCCGAGAATCATGGTATCGCTGGCATGCATTAATTTGGATTTCTTTTCAACTACATCTTTAAATTTTTTATCATGCTTTTCTATATATTCATAGACGACTGCTGCTTTGTTGAACTGTCGTTTTCTTTCATAGTCAAGGGCGAGATTGTAAAGAGTATCCTTCATTTCATCGTCTACCGGTACGCGTCGAAATTTATCAAAAGCCATATCCAGCATTCCCTGGCTCTGGAAAGACAGCCCGAGCATCCGGTTGCTTTCAGCCGATTCTCCTTCAACTTTTTCTTTTTTTGATTCGGTTACAAGGTATTTCAAGCTGATTATCCCGATATATCCCAATATGAGCTGCATAAGGGGATAAGCTGTACGAACCCATAGACCTTTTGAAACAAAGAAATAGCTTGATCCACCGATTAAAAATATAAGAAGTACCATAAATGTAATTGAGGCGGCCATGGCTTTTAATCTGGGCAAAATAAAGGTAATTATTACACCGAGCACGAGTATAATAATAAGTTGTGCCTGATTATCCCACTGTGGTTTTTGAATTGAGCTGTTATTTAATATTGACCAGACAGTATTGGCCGAGAACTCTCCGACAGGCATGGTTGAATCGGTGGGAGTACTGAGTGGATTCATAATTCCGGCAGCAGAGGGGCTTATCAGAACCAGCTTGTTTTGAAAAACACTTGGCGGAATTTTATCATTTATAACATCAAAAAAGGAGTATCTTTTAAAAGAGCCTGTTGGGCCCTTGAAACTTATCAGGATTTCCGTATCTAACGTAGTAGGGATTTTAAGAGAACCAAGGTAAATGGCTGAACCCAAATCAGCCCTGATCTTGTTGTTGGGAATATTTAGATAGAGGGCTGCCAGTTTTAAAGCATATGACTGGATGTATATTCCGTGATATTCAAAAACAGGACGCTCCCTTCTGGCTGTACCATCTGAATCATAAAAAAGGTTGATATGGCCTATACCCTTTGAATTTTCCAGAAATGCAGGGATGGGAAGGGTTATTTCATCAGACCTTGGGAACAATGCACTGGCAGGGCTTCTTATGTTCTGTATCGATTGGTTGATCAGGAACTCGTCTGTTTCAATGATTTCTCCTGCTACTACACTGGATTCCTTTAAAAAAACAGGCAGTACTACATTGCCGGATTCTTTGATGGCATCTGCAAGCTTTTTGTCGTTATCAAGCTTTATTTCAACATCATTCATAACCTGAAGAAACATGGAGCCATGTTCTCCGGAATGATCAAGGACGTTTTTTGAAAAAAGCTCCTTTAAGTTTTTAAGTTCTTTTAGAACATCACTTTCTTCAGGTTCACTTAAAATGATATTAAGACCGATTATCCTGGGTTTTCCAGTGTTTATCTTATTAATGCCTTTCGCTAATATAGAGCGGGGCCAAGGCCAGCGTCCTAGTTTCTCAATGGAGTCATTATCAATATCCACAATAACAACATCGCTGGACGCTCGGGCGTCACCGCGGAATTTCGTCATTAAATCATAGGATTTGAGTTCCAGGGTATCGAGAAAATCGAGGCGAAAAAACAAAAGTCCGAGAAAAAGGATAGTAACACCAAATCCCATAAAAAATGTAGGATGTTTTTTCAAAGTACCCATATGATATCCGCCTTTTATGGAAAAAAAATAAATCAATCACGAAAACACGAAAGAAGGAAAGCACGAAATCCTACAATACTTTTAGTGTCTTTCTGTTTTCGTGATAAATAGATTCTTTTTACTTTCTGATTATCAAGGGATTATGTTATAAGCTCTTACTATTAATAAATATTATAATATTTCATAAACCCATCAAAATTTTTTGTCAATGATGCTCCTTTAAAAGTTACGGTAACGTCAAAGTCAGTGCTAACTTGTTAATATTTAAGAGCTCTGGAGTTCTTAAAATCCGAAAACCGAATATTGCCTGATCTTATAAAAATGGTCGAAACAAATTCTAAATTAGAATATCAATCCCGCTTTCAGCGGGACAAAACATTTAGGTTGTTTATGCAATATCATCCTGGCTTCTAATTGTTTTGAGATTGGGATTTTGGTCATTCGTATTTGTTTCGTATTTCGTATTTCGAGCTTCGAATTTGTAAGATTTTAATTCAGCATAAAACTTTTATTAATTCAAACGGTTAGTTGTTTAAATGACGTTGCTGTGCTTTAAAAGTATTTTGCCGGATCTTTTAATCCTGCCTCTTTAAAGCCCTTTTTTCTTAAATAGCAACTGTCACATTTTCCACAAGCCAGGCCTTTGGGATCAGGATCATAACAACTATGTGTTAAAGAATAATCTACTCCTAGCTCAATCCCCTTTTTAATTATCTCAGCTTTTGACATATAAAGAAGCGGTGTGTTTATCTTTATTTTTGTTATACCTTCTACTCCAGCCTTTGTTGCAAGATTTGCCATATCTTCAAATGCTTTTATATATTCCGGCCTGCAATCCGGATATCCGCTGTAATCTATAGCGTTGATACCTATAAATATATAGGATGATTCGATAATCTCGGCCCATGCAATAGCATAAGACAGGAAAATAGTGTTTCTTGCAGGAACGTACGTAACAGGTATTTTGGCAGAAATTGACTTTTCATCCCGATTTTTTGGTACATCTATACAGCTTGTGAGGGCTGATCCACCGATTTTATCAAGATCGAGATTTATAACAAGATGCTTTTCAACTCCGATTTTTTTAACAACTTTTTTTGCAGCTTCAAGCTCAAAAATATGACGCTGGCCATATGAAAAACTTAAGCTGTAAATAGAATATCCTTCATTTTTAGCTATGGCCATAACAGTAGTAGAGTCAAGCCCTCCGCTTGAAAGTATAACGGCTTTTTTATCTGTTCTCATGAGTTTTTATCCTTTACATTCTAATCAATCGCCTTTTTACTTTTCACCACGGATATTCACGGAAATTTCACAGATATTAAAAAACCAAAATTCAGTCCCGCTTTTAGTGGGATGCAATTCCGTGTAAATTCTTAATCAACACCTGTCCTCATCAGGCCAGATAACCTTGTGCAACTGGATATGAAATCTGACATCAAGCTTATCTTCAAGTACCCATTTTGAAAGTTGAGAAGGAACTATTTCCCCATGAGCAGGAGAAAATAGAATATGGTGACCGGGAAAACCAGGGAGTATCAACGGCATTATTTTTTTTGAATACTCGTAATCATTGCGGTCTCCAATTACAAATTTTACCTGGTCTTTGAGGTTGATTCTTTTGAGGTTTTCAAGGTCATTTTTACTATTTTCTTTGCTTGACGGGCATTTTATATCGACAATTTTAATGCACCGTTCATCCACTACTGATATATCAAGGCTTCCGTTTGTTTCAATCATAGTTTCATATCCATTTTCAATAAGCTTGTATATAAGGAGAGGTGTTTCAGGTTGAAGCAAAGGTTCTCCTCCGGTTATTTCAACAAGTCGACAATTAAATGAATCAACTTTTTTCAAGATTTGTGGCATTTCCATTTCGATTCCTTTTTCATATGCATAGCGAGTATCACAGTAAGAACATCGCAGGTTGCATCCTGTAAGGCGTACAAAAACACAGGGGCGGCCGCTGAATATAGATTCACCCTGAATACTGTAGAATATTTCGTTTATTAAAAGAGACATGTTCTACTTTGCATAAAAGCCTAAAAAGACATATTCGCAGCTTAATTGAGCCAAGCTCAACAGGTATGTTGTCCGTTGCTTGTTGTCAGTTGATGTTACTGTCCCGGCATTCGTAAACCAGCATATAGTATCCTGATTGTCTGAATGAGATTTTATTTTAAATGGCTAAAAAGATAGATTAATCCTCTTTTAACAACGTACAACGGACTACATATAACAAACAATTGAATCTCTTGTTTATATCAGCTGGATATGCAATAGTAAATATCATACTGCAAAGGAAATTTTAAAGAGAAATGGAAACAATATGCATATTGAAAAATACTGTTCAAGAGTATGCATGGGGGTCTTATACTGCAATTGCTGAACTTTTAGGTAAAAGTTCCCCTTCAGATGTACCGCAGGCCGAGCTCTGGATGGGTGCACATCCCAAGGCGCCTTCCATGGTTAAATATAAAGGCGATATGGCATCTTTGCAGGAGCTGATAAAAAAACATCCTGACGATATCCTTAGAAAAACGGTTGCTGAAAAATTTAATAACAGCCTTCCATATTTATTCAAAGTTCTCGCTGCAGCCCGGCCCCTTTCAATACAGGCACATCCTAACCTTATACAGGCAAAAGAAGGTTTCAAAAGAGAAAACGAACTCGGAATTCCATTAAATGCTTTCAACAGGAATTACAAGGACGCCAATCACAAACCGGAATGTATCTGTGCTCTGACACCTTTCTGGGCTCTTAACGGTTTTAGAAAAATTTCCGGTATTCTTTCATTTATGGAGGAAATATGTCCAAACGGGCTTGGCAAAGAGCTGGACGAACTCGGAAATCATTCCGATTCTAAGGGTCTTAAACAATTTTTTAAAGCTCTTATGACAATGGATATACAAAAGAAAAATAAAACTATAAACGAGGCAATAAATAACGCACAAAAACTTTCTGAAGATGACCATGTATATAAATGGATTGTAAATCTTTCTAAAGAATATCCGGAAGATATCGGTATTTTCTCTCCGGTGCTGCTGAATCTGATTTGCCTGGAACCGGGTCAGGCCATGTTTCTTTTTGCAGGCGAGCTTCATGCGTATCTTGACGGCCTTGGAATAGAATTAATGGCTAACTCGGACAATGTATTAAGAGGAGGGCTAACTCCCAAGCACATTGATGTGCCTGAATTATTAAAGGTGGTCAATTTTAAAGAAAGAGATATAAAAATTTTGGAATATGAGAAGAACAATGGTAGCGAAGGTTTCTATGCAAGTGAGGCAGATGAATTTATCCTGTCCGTCATTTCTGTTGATTCAAATGAATCCTATAAAAGTTCAACCAACAGAAGTGCGGAAATATTGCTGTGCACCGATGGTCAGGCTACCATTAATGATTCTGATAAGAATGTCGATATTCCCTTAAAGAAAGGTACATCCTTAATAATACCGGCCTCTGTCGGGATATATGGAATCAAAGGAAAAGCTGTGATATACAAAGCATCTGTAAATAACTTACATAGCTGATAGTTCCGCTGAAAGCGGGATTAAATGATTAAATCCTTTTTGCTATCAGCTAACAGCTATGAGCTATCAGCTAATACAAAGAGAGCATTCAATGAATTGGAAATATGTAAAAAGAAGTTTTATTATTCTTCTATTAATAGGCTCTGTTATTCTTGCCGTCACAGGCTTTTTAGATAAGTCTATAAATATTCTGGGAATGGGAAAAGTTTCTGAATCGAATGAAGAATATTTAACAAATTCATTTGATAAAGCCGTAACCGGTTTTTTAGTTCTATCCGGAATAAAGAGCGGATTAGCTGTTATTGAAGGTTCGGAAGTGGGAATAGGGTTTA
>DAOWEJ010000049.1 GCA_030638575.1 Deltaproteobacteria bacterium
ATACATTGAGTATTTCGAGGATTAAAATTTGAGCCTGACGCAGAGATTGGGCAAAATGGGACGTTTTGAAATTGGCTCAGGAGGTTAAAATGGAAAAGATCGCTATAGTAGGTTGTGGTGCTTACATGGACAGTGGTTACGGTTGTGCAGGAGAATGGCGCTGTCTTAAAGCAGCAGCACTGGGAGAAGGTACCTTCGAGAACCCTTCTCTGGTTATAGCATTTGTTAAATGTGAATGTCCGGGCCGATCCCTTGCTGCTAATATGGGCGTGGCGATAAAAATGTCGGAAATTAAGCCCGACAAGATTTACTTAAGTTCCTGTCTTGCCAATGCAAAACCAGGTTGTCCGTACAGTGACGCTGAAGAAATGGCTAAAATCCTGGAGAATAAAACCGGAATCAATGTGGTTTTGGGTACACACGATTATGTGTAATTATTCAGGTTGTCAGGTTCACGGTTCATGGTTCAAAGTTGAAGATCTCGTAAAAAGTCGTTTTTTTACCACTGAGCCCACAGAGAACACAGAGAATAACTTATTTTATTAACTATTTATCTCTGTGAGCTTCGTGGTCTCTGTGGTAAGTTCGACTTTTTACGATACCGTTAATCTTAGCCTGTCTTAACCCCTGAACCTTGAACTGTGAACCCTTGAACCGCAACCGCATACCTATTTTGGTACTTTTATCTTCTGATCAGGAAAGATCAAATCAGGGTTGTGTATTTTATTTTCCCTGGCTATTCTAGGATAATTCCATCCGTCACCTGTGTATCGCTCTGTTATACTATAAAGGGTATCCCCTTTTCTCACACTATAGATTGCCGAATCCGGAGGAGAGGGCCAAGAGGTCTTGGGCGTCGGAGGTTTCGGGGTCTGAACCCTTCTTTGCACAGGCTTTCTTACCACAAAAGCATCTATTAGCTTTTTGCTTTCTATACGGATTGAACCAATTCCAAACACCCCAAGGAAGAAAAGAATACTTAGTAAAAGCAAGGAGAGAAAAGATAAAGCGAGCACTTTTCGCAAAAGTCTTCTTTCCGGTTTTTCAGAAGCGGTACTTTCAGGATGGTTCTGCGATATTTCGATCGTGGATAAGACAGTTTGTCCGCTTTCCGAAGAATAGGGCTGCTGGGATATTTCAACAGGCGACTCTATTTTCGTTTCTTCCGTCTCGCCGGCTTTAAATGCCTTTGACTTCTCTTCCGCCCCTGTAAGTTCGTCTTTAAAAGTTGTTTCTATCAAGTGCGAATCGGTTTTATTATATTCAAGAAGCTTTATTTCTTCTTTCCTTTCCAAAAACAGTACGGAATCGACAAGTGCTACTTCATTTTCTTCCTGACTGAAAGATACCGATTCTATCGTTTCTGATTCACCATTTTTCTTTTCCGAATCTTTATTTTGTAAAGTTTCCAGGCCTTGAGCATCAGACATTACATCAATAAGTTCTTCGCACTCAGTCAGTTCGAGTCCAAATTCTATATCTTCGCTTTTTTCAACTTCTATAAATGTTACTGACTCTCCCGATACAAATATCTTTTCAAATTCTTCGGTTCCTATGATATTTTCAGGTTGTTTTATTTTCAGATACTCATCTGTCTCACCATTGTTTTCTTCTTTTTCTTCCGAGCTAAGATCATCGACTGTATCTTCAGATAATACCGTACGCTTTAAGACATCTGATTCTTCGTGTTTATCAGCAGAATCGAAACCGGCAGAAATATCTGAGAATTCACCGGAAGTTTCGATTGATTCATCACTGTCAATTGATTCAGCTAATTCTTCAGTTTCAATATCATTTCCAACCTTATGGGTCTTGCTAATTTCTTCTTTTGTCTTTTTTGTTTCGGAAATTTTTAAAGTATCCAAATAAGGAGGAATAACAGGAACGATGTCCTCGAATTCCTGCGACATTTCTTTTTCAAGGGAGCTGAAAAGCTTCCTAAACATTTGACTGTCAAAGTGAACAGCAAGTGCCTGGGTATTAAATAATAGCCTTACACTCGATTCATCAGGATAGCATCCATAAACAAGTGCGTGCGGAACTTCGAAAGGTAAATCGCGCTGCAATTTAACTGAAAGCCTGCGAGGGCCAAATACAGTATCAGTAAGGACCATGGCGCGAAAATTACCATTTTTAATCAGTATCATTTGCCAGCCAGGAGCTGCAATTGACTCTCTTTGGAAACATACCGCTAGGTCGAGTACCGGCAAAAGCTCACCATTATGCTCTGCTACACCGGCTATGATCGGTTTTAAATTCGGAATATAGCGGAACGGCTTAAAATTAAATGAATCTTCAACTTCGGATTCCGGAAGGGCATGCCGCGTACCGAGCAGTGAAAATTCTACAACATCGACATCTTTAGCAGCAAATTCTGAGTGAAATGCTGAATCACCGGTATATTTTCCTGATAAAGAGCTATTGTTAATGTTATCAGCCGGATTATCAGCAAAATTATCAGACTGGCCTGACAATAAAACATCAAGATCAATAAGCGGGATAATCTTTTTTTGATATACTGCCGCTTTTCGTATAGAGCAAGATTGCGCAACAGGAGGAAGCGGCTTGAGAGAATAAATAATACTGTTCAACTTGCCTATGTCGGAGTCAACAAGGAAACCGAAATCATTCCCTTTAATTTTTGCAACAAGCATTGTTTCCTGCGATTTGTCTGAGGATAAATTTAAAAGCTGCGGCATATGAATTAGCGGTAACACAGACTTATTATGAAATGCCATACCTTTGACATAAACGGGAGTGAGTGAAAGCTGTGATACAAGGCCGGGTTTTGCAGGTCCTGTATCGATGAAGTCTGAAAAAACGGCAAAAGTTTCGTTTGAGCATTCAAAGACCCTGATGCTTTTATCTGAACAGTCTTCCTGCCTGGTTTTTAAGCTTAACAGATCGGATTTATAAGGCACGTAGTCTGTCTTCTGGACAAGGCTGTAAAGTGTGGAGATGTTGACTATCGGGATCGGTTTTGATTCACATATAGCACAGGATTCGATAATAGGAGTTTTAAGATAATCGGGTATGGGAAAGACAGCATCAGGCGGGATTGGGATCTTATTGATAATACCATCGACGATGAAACCGGCTTTCTTTTCTTCCTGTTCAGTAAAAAGAACAAAATAGCTGCTTTTATCTTTGTTAACAGGAGGAAGACCGATACAGGCAGGAAGATCAAACAGGGTTACGACGCCCGTATCTATGATGGACATACCCGCTATATATTCAGGGACAGGCGGTAACCAGTGAATAGCCCGGACATTCTTTATGGAAAGGATTTCGTCTTCCCACACACCGTATTCCATATTGCCGAGATTAAGAAGTGTTAGTTTTCGTGTGTCAGCAGTCATGATATTTTTATCTAAAGTAAACGGTTCCAGGTTCAGAGTTCAAGGTTCAAAGGTTATAATCTAGTGACATCTATCAATTTATAGCACAACACCCAGAATTAACCTCTTTCACCCACCTGTCCGCCGTACAAGACTTTGGAAGGCGGGTTGGGTGAAACATGCGTTTTTTCTCTATTGGGGCATCATGCTTTTGATATCAAAGGGTTAGGACTTTTCAACCGTGAACCGTGAACATTGAACCACTCAACCTATGTTTTTTCAAAACGAGTTATAGATCAAATGTATACCAATAAGAGTCAGCAGGAAAATAAATATTTCCTTTAATAATCTTTCGTTAATTTTTTTATTTCTTTCCGAACTTCGGTTATTTGTTCAGGATTTTAGCTTTTTCGATTCAATTTCAATTTCCTTTTTTGAATATTTTTCAAGATTTAAAATAAGTTCGTCTTTTAACTTGTGTCCATGAGTATCTACTATGAATTCGATACCAACCAGCAGGGAAGCAAAGCCTATCAATAAAAAATATATAATCATTGTCCTTTGCAGGCTGTGCTTTGCTTTTGTTTGCATAAAAACTCAATCACCTTGACAAGAAATAAAAAATAATTTTATACGATTCTATCAAAGAAGAAAATTATCAATCTAAAAAACAATATGCAAAAACGAGGCCAGTTAACATAAATGATAAATATTATGGCAATAAATAAAACCAATCACGAAAGCACGAAATAAGGAAAGCACGAAATTATAATTTTATCTTTTTCGTGTTTTCGTTCTTTTGTGCTTTCGTGATAAATATTTTTTCTTTTCAGGCTTGTCCCGGTTAGTTATATTATAGTATTTTGTTACTTAAGGAGAAATCAAAATGAATAATCTTTCATCAGAGAAGGAAAAACGCAAGTTCCCAAGGATTCCAAAAGAAGTCGCCGTCAATATAAAAAAGCTTGCATATCCCCTGCAGGAAGGCCCTGGGGAAAGAGGTACAGGCAAAAATATAGGTGAAAATGGAATATGTTTTTCCACTCCGACATCTTACGAACCCAAAACCATGCTTAGTCTTGAAATTAAGCTTACAGGCTGGCAACACCATAAAAAAAACGTTTCTTCTATGTTGGACCCTTTGGCAACAACAGCCCCTTTAACTGCAATTGCTGAAGTTATCTGGTCAAAAAAACTTTCAGGCGGCCGGGGATATGAAGTCGGGGTTAAATTTGTAGATATTTATGAAGATGATTATAAGGCTCTGAAGAAGCATTTGGACAGAGTAGTTTGATGTATTCTTAAAAAGTAAAATTCATCAACTATCCTCTCTTTCTTTTCTATACCCTCCATTTTTTAAATCCACTTGTAGATATAAATATTTTGGTTCCTCTCATAAACGTGTGCAATATATAATCTGATTACACATAAGATAATGAGCTATGTTTCTGATTTCTGGAGTATAAAGAACTATTTTCAATCTTAGAATAATAGAAAATAATTTAACATATAATAGTATTACCTAATATCCATGCCAACCCGATGAATTTAGGGAGAAAACTCTTTCTCAAGTACTTCATTTATGCACACATTTATGAGAAGAACCAATTTTCTTTTTAAAAAAGAAAAACCCTTTTGTGGCATAATCGTTGCAAACACTTTCCTGGAAATGAGTAAATCTTTAGATAAAAAATTTAAAAGTTTGTTTTGCCCGATGCAGTTAATGTCTCTGGATATTACGCAACGAAAGCGACTCAAGCGAAAAAGAGAAGGTAACGAGTGGAAGTACTTTAGTGTCAATATTTTGACGCATAAAGGCGGACAGTCAATTGACTGACGATTAAAGGACGTCTTAAGCTGGTCATTGTCCGTGGGAAAATTACATTATGAATGATCCGTATAAACTTTTAATAGTCGATGACTCAAAATTGATCCGCAGGGCTATTTCAAATATTTTTAAGTCCCAGGATAATTTTCAAGTAGTAGGGGAGGCCGGAAACGGCAAGGAAGCACTGGAGATGCTACCGAAATTGAATCCCGATGTTGTAACTATGGATATAAACATGCCGGTTATGGACGGACTGACTGCATTAAAACATATTATGATTAAAAACCCAAAACCCACAGTTATGCTCAGTTCTCTCACAAAGGAAGGAGCATCAGTTACCTTTGATGCTTTAAAATATGGTGCAATCGATTTTATCCCAAAACCATCAAGAACCAATGGAGACAGCCTTGGGGAACAGGAACTGAACATAATCAAAAAAGTAAACCTTGCGGCCGAAGTTGAAATTGAATCAGTTAAGTACATAAGATCGGTACCCAAAGACGAATCTTGCAAACGACCTGATGAAATTGAGTGCAAAGGTCTGATTGCGATGGGTGCATCCGAGGGTGGATACGGCGCACTTTTGAAAATTATTCCACAAATTATTCCCGATCTTTCTGCTGCACTACTGGTTGTTATTTACGCTGCCTCGCAGCATGTGGATGCTTTTGCAAGCTATCTTGACAGTCACAGTTCTGTAAAAGTCAAACGAGCAAAAGACAAAGATCCGGTTGAAGGCGGCGTCTGTTATCTTTGCTCGGGTGAGGAATATGTAACGATTCATTCGACTGGCAATAAATATAATTTACAGATAAGCCCATCTCCCTTTGCAGGGCGGAGAGGATCAATTAACATGCTTATGTTTTCTGTTGCCGAGGCAATGGGGATGCGATCTGCAGGTGTAATACTGTCAGGCTCAGGAGAAGACGGGGCTGAGGGGCTCGGGGAAATTGTCAGAACAGGAGGAACCGCCATTGTTCAAGAGCCGAAAAGCTGTTTGTGCAGGGAAATGGCAATATCCGCAATTGACAGTTGTGATGTCGACCTTGTTATTTCCGAAACAAAGATAGCATCGGAGATTAATAACTTTTATGTCTGAAATTTGTTTTAAGTTTTAAGTAACTGATAAAATCCCGTTTGTGCGGGACTTTGACTTAAAACATAAAACTAAAAAACAGAAAAACCTGATGAATTCGTAAGAATACGAATTCATCAAAATTAAAACAGGAGGTAAAAAAAATGTTTAAGAATTTAAAATTAGGGGCCAAAATCATATTAGGATTTTTGACCATTCTGGTTCCGCTGATAGCCGTGGCCTATGTCGGGTATAGCGGTGTCGGCGATATTCTTGAAACTATTTATCAGGCTCGTGGCGCAAACAAGCTCGTTAAATTATCGCTGGAGATCAGGCGGCATGAAAAAAACTTTGTCATCCGTGAGGACAAAAAGTATGTAAAAATGGTTGAGGATATGATTGCGGAGGCAAAGAAGGAGATTGAAATTACAAAGGCCAAGTACAAAGATACCAAAGCTCTTGCTTTGTTGGACAAGGGTTTTGCCGGCATGAACGATTATGAAAAGGCATTTCATGATTATGTAAAGGCGCATGATAAAAAAGTGGTCAAGATGAAAGAAATGGAACAATTTGCCAGGGAAGCAATGACGGGAGGTGCGGAAATTGTGACCCAGCAGGAAAGGAAGCTTGAAATTCTTCTAAATGAAAACGCTTCCGGTGCAAACCTGAAAGAAAGGGTTCACAAAACAGAAGCGGCGAACCATCTGCTCCAGATTATGGAAGAGATCAGAAGAGAGGAAAAGAACTATACTTTGCGCCATGAAAGTAAATATATATCTATGGTTCACCAGGAAATAGAAAAAGGTATGAGGCTGATAAATGAATACAGACCTTTGTTCAGGGATGCACGCACCACTGCACTTCTGGATAGAGTTGTAAATTATATAAACAGATACAAAAAGGCTTTTGATGACTATATATCACTTACTGAAAAACAGGTGCTTTATGACGAAATGATGGTATCCGGTGCCAGGGCTATTCTTAGTCTGACTGGAGATTTGCTTGCTAATCAAAAGGTCAGAATGGCGGATACAGAAAAAAGAACAAACAATATTATTATTATTATATCCTTAGCGTCCATTGTTCTTGGTATTCTTCTTGCCGTTTTTATCGGCAGACAAATTTCCGGGCCGATTATCGATATTGCTAATACGGTTCATAAGGTCGCAACAGAACGTGATTTTACCTTAAGTGTTCAGGCAAAAAGCAAGGACGAGGTTGGCAATATGGCAGATGAGTTCAATAACCTTCTTCATGAGCTTAGGGAGGCATTCAAACTGGTTGACGCTTCAGCAGAGGATGTCGAATCCCATGCCGACGACGTGTCACAGCGGGCCGGTGCAAACAGAGAGCGTGCTGTAAATGAACAGAAGCAGATTGAGCAGGTACAGAATACTGTTTCGGAAATGGCTGTCACGGCAGGTGAAGTGGCAGGCCACTCTAACGCCCAGAGAGATGCGGCTAAAACAGCCCGAGAACGTATTGAAGGGTTGGTAAAGGCTGTAGATGAAGTATCCGAGTCCTCAAAGACCCAGGTTGAAGAAGCGAGAAATGCAACTGAGCGTGTTGAAGGTATGGGTGAAACAGGCGCAAAAGTTGTGGAAATAGCCGGGAAGCAGGGTCAGGCGGTGATTGAGGTTACTGCTGCTATTGATAAAATATCAAAAGCCGTGGAAGAAATGACCAGTGTAGCACAAAGATCCACGGAACAAGGTCAGCAAGTTTTACGGGCTGCAAATGACGGTGCAAGTTCGGTTAACGCAACAGTTGAAGGTATGCGCGCAATTGCTGAATCATCTGATCAGATTTCCGAGATTATTTCGGTTATTACGGAAATTGCAGAACAGACAAACCTGCTGTCGCTTAACGCCGCAATCGAAGCGGCCCGTGCAGGGGTTCACGGCAAGGGCTTTGCAGTAGTTGCCGACGAAGTTGGTAAGCTTGCCCAGCGTTCCTCTGAAGCAGCCAAGGAGATTACACAGCTCATTAAAGACTCCACATCCCGTGTTTCTGAAGGAACGAAACTTACAGACGAGTCACAGCTTGCCCTGGAGAAAATCGCAGAAGGTGGTAAGGTTAACATGGATGCTATTGAAGCGATTTCTAAAACAACTGAAATTCTGGCTGTAGGTACCAGGGAAGTTAACAGGATGGTTGAAGAGCTTAATAAACTTGCCCAGGAAATCGGTGGAATGGCCGGACAGCAGGGTGAGCGCCGTGCTGCCGCACAAAAGGCACTTTCAGTGTTGATCGAGGAAGCAGAATCCATCAGCCGTCTGATTGAGTCAGCAACAGGAACAGCTCATAATGTTAGTGAAGAGATGGAAGGAATTGAAAAAAGAACCGAAGAAATGGAGGGCCTGACAGCAATGCAGGCTGAACGCTCTAAAAAGCTTAATGAAATTACGGACGAATCTGCCGAAGGTGCAAAGCAAACAGTGGAAGGCGCGGGCCGCGTCGTTGACATTACAAAAGAGATGCAGGAACTGTCACATGCACTTACGCAGCAGGTTGAGCAGTTTAAGATTGAAGCCGGCACGGGCAAAAGTGTTTAACTGAGGTGAATTGATGAAATTCAATCACAAAGGAGATGATTGATATGCAAGAAAATATAGCAACTGAAAGAGCCCAGGAGTTTGAAGAAAACGAAGGGTTAATGCAGCTTGTGGGCTTTATTATCGGCAAAGAATATTTTGGTGTCGATATACTTATGGTGCAGGAAATAATCAGGGCTGCTCCTATCACTGCAGTACCCAATTCGCCGGAATTTGTTGAGGGTGTGATAAATCTTAGGGGAAGCATTATACCAGTGATTGAGCTCAGGAAAAGGCTCAACCTTTTTAAGCAGGATTCGAAACCGGAAGACTCGTGGATTCTAATACTTAACATCGAAGGGAGGGTCACCGGTTTTATTGTTGATTCGGTAACTGAGGTGCTCAAAATCGATGAAACTACCATAGAGCCGCCGCCTGATATTGTAGTGGCAGGACTGGAAAGCCAGTATATTCGTGGTGTATGCAAGATCGATGAAATGCTTCTCATTCTGCTTGATTTTGACCGAATTCTACTGGTGGGAGAGATAAAGAAGCTCAAGGAAATGGCGGCAAGCTAATGTGGATTATATTTTAACCACTGAGATCACAGAGTAACAAAGAAAAATAAAAATTTAATCTCCGTGGTCTCCGTGTGCTCTGTGGTGAAAAAATTAAAAAAGGTGAATGCAAATGAGTAAACGTATTTTGATTGTAGATGATTCTTCCATGATGAGAAAGATGATTACAAAAATCCTGGAGCCCGGAGGCCATAACATTGTCGGGGAAGCTAAAAACGGTGCGGAAGCAGTAGAACTTTACAAATCGTTAAAACCCGACCTGGTGACAATGGATATTACCATGCGCGGCATGGATGGTTTTACTGCTGCACAGGAAATTCTTCGATATGATGATGAAGCTCAGATAATCTTTCTTTCGAATCTTGACGAGGATAAGTACGGCGAAGACGCCCAGCGGATTGGTGCAGTAGGATATGTCAATAAGCACAAATCAAGAGAAATACTTGAGATAATTGATAATCCATAATGCCGAGTAATCATGAAACTCTTAATGGATTATAAGTTACAGAGTTTAAAAAAGATCCTGAAAGCATCAGGTATATTCATATGACAAAAAAAAAGGCTAAACATTACGCTCCTGATTTTCGTAGAAAATATTTTATATATTGTTTCCTGGTTTTTTTTATAATCCTCATGGCGGGCATTGAATTGATTTACGAGGTGAGGAGCGGTCGTTTTCAAGAACAAATTGTAGAAAGCATAACCAACCGGTCTTTGGAACATGATAATAGTCTCTGGAACATGAGTGAGGCCGGTCGCATTTTACAGCGTCTTCAAAAGCGGGTCATACTGGTGGTGGCTGTTGTATTTTTATGTGTCGTAGCCTCAATGTTTCTTTTTTATCGCAATTTTATGCGACCTGTTGATGAGATGGGAAAGGCGGTTTACCAAATGGCTAACGGTCATCTGGGTGCAATGATTCCGGTGTGCTCTTGTGGCGAAATCGGCAAAATGGGGGAGCTTATTAATGATCTTGCAATAAACTTGCAGGAGATTTTGCTGCATGTCTGGAATCATACCGGACAGGATATAGTACTGCTGGATAGAATTGTAAAGGTATGCGGTTCAAAATCAGGAGGAAACGGTATCCCTGACGAAATAAAAGATGATCTTAGGATAGTCCGGCAGGATATCGAAGATATGCAAAATATGGTGAAAGCCTTTGATTATTATAATGTTAGGTTTGAAAAAGAAAAGATAATAGCTGGAGAAAAACATAACCCGAAAAAACCGTAAAAGTTACAAGTGAACTAAAGTAAAATAATATGACTATCGTCGTGGAAATTAAGCTAATTTATATAAAAGGATAGAGCGAAGCGATTCAGGAACTTTAGGCATTTTAGCTCACTATAGTCACTTCACACAAGGAGAAAATCATGATTGATTTATCATTGCTTGACGATTTCATAGCTGAAACAGGAGAACATCTTGAAGAAATGGAATCCTATCTGCTTCAGCTTGAATCAGAGCCTGATAATCTGGATGTGCTTAACGATATTTTCAGGTCGATTCATACAATAAAAGGATCTGCCGAATTTGTCGGGCTGGAAAGAGTTGCTGAGCTTTCCCATAAGCTTGAAAATGTTCTTGACAGGCTAAGGCAGGGGGAAAAGACAGTAAACATGGAGATCGTTGATACTCTTATTGAAGCGAAAGATCGTATTGATCTTCTTGTAAAAGACCTGGAAAATTACCAGAAAGAGAAAACAGAAATAAGCGATCTTCTTGACCGTATTAAACAGGTGTCCGGGGATGCCGCAGAGCAGGATAGTGCGCGGAACTCACAGGAATCGAACGGGGAAGATTACGGTGAGGCAGAAGAAGGGCTTGAAACCACAGATGTATCAGAAAACGGAACACAGGATGAAAACGACGGGGGTGAAGACTATGATGAAGAATACGACAAGGAACTGTTTGAAATATTTCTTGAGCAATTAAGAGAAAGTATTTCTTTTATAAAGACTCAGACAGCACTTATGGAAGATTCAGACAGTAAGATAGATTTATTTAACAAGTGCGTTGACAGTATCAGTCGTCTTCAATCATCTGCAAATTACATGGGGTATGAAAATCTCGTCTCAATTTATGAGCAGTGGCTTTCTGAGATCATGAAAGTTCAGGAAGGGCTTATGTCAGGAGAAGATATTCCCACTGATTTTATGAGCAACTATTTAAATAAAATATTAAAACGCTTTCCCCAGATCGGAAAACAGGAAGAAAAAAGCGAGCAGGAAGTAAAAGGCGAGGAAAAAGAGCAGGGTAGCGAAAGTGACGGTAGAGGACTTTATGATAAGCTGGTAAAAGCTTTTGATTCATCCATGACCGGTAATCATGATTATGAATCGGATTTGTCAGAGGAAGAAGTAAACGAGAAACTTTTTTCCGGCAGCGAACCTGGCTTCGGCCAGTTACCGCTGATAATGCCTGGTTCCGAAGAGGATTATGAAGCGGAAGATGTCGAAAAGATGCTCTTCACGCGGGAAGAATCGATTTCTGATGATAAAACTGAATCCGGCTATACAGGAGAAGGTGCAGAAGAAAAAGATTATGACGATGAAGAGACGCTTTCGCAACACTTTGATGAAAGACGCAAAACCGAACGACGCAAAACTGAAAGACGTATAACCGAACGACGCAAATTAGATAAAACTGGTGATAGAGCGGTTAAACAAAGCGTGCGAGTTGATGCAGGTAAAATTGATTCCCTGATGAATCAGGTAGGAGAACTGGTTGTCAGTCGAGCCTTTTTTTCGCAGGTTTTTAACGAGATGAAGGACTTGCAGCAACATTTAAAGGAAAAAGTGAAGCTCGACCAGAGAGAAATGAAGCCTGTAAGAGACATTACTTTCAAACTGGCTGAAGCCACCGTAGCCCTGGGAAGGGTGGCTAATGAACTCCAGGAAGGAGTTATGAAAGTAAGGATGCTGCCTATTTCCCAGCTTTTTAATCGCTATCCAAGGCTGGTTCGAGACCTTGTTCATGACACGGATAAACAGGTTCAACTGGAAATCAGAGGTGAGGAAACAGAACTTGATAAAATGATCATTGAAGAGATATCCGACCCCCTGATCCATATAATTAGAAATGCCATTGATCATGGTTTTGAAACCGTTAATGAGAGAAAAGGGCTCGGAAAGTCGAAAATCGGCACCCTTGTACTTGAGGCCTATCATGAAAGCAACCATATCGTAATAGAGATAACGGATGACGGCAAGGGATTGGATGCTGAACTTATCAGGACCAGGGCTGTGGAAAAGAAGCTTTTTACAAAAGAAGAGATTGATCGAATGTCGGAAAAAGAACTCACGCGGATTATCATGATGCCGGGATTTTCCACTGCTAAAAAGGTGACTCATACGTCAGGGCGCGGCGTGGGTATGGATGTTGTAAAAAAGAACATAGAAAAATTAAACGGTACAATAGAAATCAATTCAAAGCCCGGTAAACAGATGCAGCTTAGGATGAAAATACCTTTGACCCTGGCCATCATACCAGCACTGCTTGTGAGGCTGGGAAAGGATATATTTACTATTCCTCTGGCCACTGTGGAAGAAACACTTCGGATATTTGAACATGAAACTTCAACCATTGAAGGAGTAGAAGTAATCCATCTTCGCGACAGTACAATGCCTATCTTCAGACTTTCAGAACTGTTCGGCATAACGCCTGAGAACCAGGATGAAAACAAATCGTTCGTAGTAATTGTAAGCACAGGAATGCAAAAAATCGGACTTGTAGTAGATGAACTGATGGGACAGCAGGAAGTAGTAATAAAGCCCCTGGAAGATTATCTGCAGGAAAAAAGCGGCTTTTCAGGTGCCACAATAATCGGGGATGGCCAGATATCACTAATACTCGATGTTTATGAACTGGTGAGCATGACTGCCGGAAGACAGACAAAAAGGCAGAAAGATCTGTCATTTCAAAGGATAGCAGCAGAAAATGGGAGCGATGATTATCAGGCACCTGTTACTGTGCATTAATTGACGTTAAGTCTCTAACTACTCAATAATTTGAAAGCACTGAGCTGTTACAAAAGAAGAAACCCATGACAACAGATAAGAAAAAAGTCCTTATTGTTGACGACGAACCTGCTATCCTAGGTATGCTGACCAAATCTCTATCCGTCGATCATGAGCGATATGAAGTAATGACGGCTGAAGACGGAAGCAAGGCTCTCGAAATTTTATCTCGGGAGGATGTTTCTCTAGTAGTTTCGGACATAAAAATGCCTGGAATTTCAGGCCTGCATCTACTGACACAAATCCGAGATAACTATTCCCATATTAAAGTCATACTTATGACAGGCTTTGGCTCGGAAGAAATGCGGAACCAGGTTAAAGAAAACGGCGGCCTTCATTTCCTCGAAAAACCATTTAGTGCAAATCATCTGCTTAATCTGATACGCGAGCAGATTACATATGATGATGTGG
The DNA here is from genome assembly GCA_030638575.1 of Deltaproteobacteria bacterium. GTDB lineage: Bacteria > Desulfobacterota > Desulfobacteria > Desulfobacterales > JAUWMJ01 > JAUWMJ01. The sequence goes on from DAOWEJ010000049.1 coordinate 13,787, forward strand.
GTTTTGCAGGCACGCTGAACAATGTTCAATTAACGGATCTAATCCAGATGTGTTGCCTGTCGGGTTTAAGTATGGGCATAAGTGTTAAAAAAGGATCACAAGCGGGCGTCATACATATCAAAGATGGTAATATCATTCATGCAGAATGTGAAGATAACATCGGGGAGGAGGCTTTTTATAAAATTTTGACTTGGGAAAGCGGGAAGTTTGAAACAATGGGGGCAGTTCCTGTTCCTGAAGCCACCATTAATAAAAATTATCAATATCTTCTACTGGAAGCACTTCGCATTTCTGATGAAAAGGAAAAGAAAAGGGACAGTTCAGAAGATAATATTGAGGGAATATCATCTTCGCCGGTGTCTGACAATATCCGTCTATTAATAGTGGATGACTCTCCCATGATGTGTAAAATATTATCTGATATATTTACTGGGGATGAGAGTATTGAAGTAGTTGGAACCGCAGAAAACGGTGAAGAAGCTTTAAAAAAAATAAGTGAGCTAAAGCCGGATATTATAACACTGGATGTTAATATGCCTGTCATGGACGGAAGCACGGCGCTTAAGCACATTATGATAAAGAGCCCATGTCCGGTAGTAATCATAAGCAGCGTGGGAAGCAGTTCGCAGATGAATGTTATAGACTTTCTATGCCTCGGAGCAGCCGATTTTATAAAAAAACCAGTAAAGAATGAAGCATTTAAACAGCATCAAAAACAGATGATCGACAGCATCCACCTTGCCGCAAAAGCAAAAATAAGTAACTTCCAAAGAGCAAAAACAGCAATAATTACATCTAAAAAAGAGAACAAACAAAGGGAAAACACTCCATGTAGCAGCATTATGGTTGTGTGCTCAGGAGCCGGTGGCTACACGGAGCTAATAAAGTTTGTTTCCCTATTGCCAAGGGATTTTAGTGCATGCCTGGTACTTCTTCAGGCAATGCCGCCTGAGTTTCTTAACCCCTTTACTGAGTATATTGATAAAAGAAGCCTGGCTACAATACTGCCACTGCAAAACGATTCGCCGCTTTTAAGCGGAAGATGTTATGTGGGTACAAGTGAAAATTCATTAAAATTAAATTCTTTGGAAAAAGGATATTTTTTATGTTCAGACAGTGGGGTCTCAAAATCGGGCCGAACAGATAAATGTTTACAATCGATTGCAGATTATTATCCCAAAGATGTTCTTGTTGTACTTATGTCAGGGGCTGATGTGGGCGACCTTGATGGATTGCGGAGTATTAAAGAAAAAAATGGCCGGATTATAGCTCAGAAGCTGAACTCCTGTATGGTACCCTATCCGCTGGAAAAAGCAATTGAGGCAGATCTGGTTGAGCAGGAAGCAAGCCATGCAGAAATTGCCAGGCAGATAACAGATAGCTGACAGCTCATAGCTGGTAGCTTGTAAATTGTAGTTGGAAAACAACTGTCTTTTTAATGGAGAAAAGCGATAATATTTATGGAAGATAAATTAAAAGTCCTGGTAGTAGATGACGCCTTTTTTATGAGAAAGGCCGTTAGCGACATGCTGGAATCTGATGAAGGGATTCAGGTCATAGATTCTGCAAAGGACGGTTTAGAGGGATTGGATAAGATTAAAAAACTGTGTCCTGATGTCATAACACTGGATATAGACATGCCCGTAATGGACGGAATAACTGCCATACGACATATTATGATTGAATCGCCTGTCCCCATTGTTGTTTTGAGTTCTCTTTTCAGTGACGGCGCAATTACTTTTGAAGCACTGAGACTCGGTGTTGTAGATTTCGTACCAAAACCATCAGGTGCAATTTCCGAAGATATAAATAAGTCCAGGAAACAAATTATTGACCGAGTAAAAATTGCTACTTCGGTGAATCTTGAAAATATACGCAGGGCGCGTATTCCAAAATGGAATCTAAGGGAAAGGCTGGGCGATCGTTATGGATTCCAGCCCCTGGACTATATTTTAACAGTGGGGACTTCACTTAGCGGGCCGAATACAGTGATTCGTCTTTTATCAAAGCTTTCTCCAAACCTTCCTGCCGCTGCTATCGTTGTTCAGGAAATTTCTCCCAGTATAATATCTTCCTTTGTAGAAAAGTTCGATGAGCATGTTCCATGGAAGGTTGAGGTTGCAAGGGATAATATGGTTTTGGAGCAGGGAACTTGCTATATAAGTTCATCTGAAAAACCACTTGTAGTACGGGCGACTGAAAATGGTGAGGCCTGTCTTAAAACAGGAAATGGAGGAAGCAAACCGCTGAACCAGATTTTTTCATCATCAGCAGAAATTTTCAACCAGAATACAATAGGTGTATTATTGACCGGAATTGGCGAGGACGGAGCAGAAGGTTTTGCCAGGATTAAAGAAAAGTCGGGTACAACTATAGCACAGGAGTCAAAATGCTGCGTGTATCCTAATCTGACTGATAATGCAATAAAACGCAGGGTAGTCGATATAGTGGCAGATGAAAACAACCTTTCAGGAGAAATCGAATCAATAATGCAAGAAAAAAGGAATTTCCCATGATAATAACATGTGAAAAATGTGAAACAAGATTTAACATGGATGAAAGCAATGTTGGACAGGATGCTTTCAGAGTCAGATGTTCCAGGTGCAGTAATGTATTTACTGCACACAAGTCTTCACAGGGAGAATTACAGGAAATTAAAAAACCGGAGGGGATAGTTGAAGAAGAACTGAAGACGGCTCCCGTGAATTTGAACGGTGATAGAATTATTGCCATCAGCAATCAGAAAGGTGGTGTAGCCAAAACTTCTACCTGCCTGAACTTGGGAATCTCTCTTTCGTTGCTGGAAAAGCGTGTTTTGCTGATAGATTTTGATGCCCAGTCAAATTTGTCGATTTTAATGGGGTATAAGAATACGAAATCTTTTTATGAGGTTTTGCATTCAGGTCAGGATGGGCTAACCGAATTTATTGAGAAAACCAAATATCCGAATTTATGGCTGCTACCGTCAAACAGGAAAATGGTTTTATTAGCCCAGAAATATCTGCACGAAAAAAATTTTGAGTATCTGCTGCGAGAGAAATTGAACTCAGTTAAAGATCAATATGATTACATATTAATTGATACGCCTCCGTCTGTAGAGTTTTTTACGCTGAATGCTTTGATAGCCTCAGATTTTGTAATAATCCCCAGCCAGTGTGAATATCTGTCCACTCACGGAGTTAACCAGATCGAAAAGATTATAAAAACAATTAAACGAAATATCAATCAGGATATAGAATATAAGGTTTTGATTACCATGTATGATACAGAGAATATACACTCTGAAGTCATATACACAAAACTAAAGAGCATGTATAAAGAAAAAACATTTGCTACCATCATCGATCAGGATGTTAAGATAAAAGAATCGCAAATAATGAATACACCGGTAATGTACTATGACAAAAGTAGTATATCAGCGCAGCAGTATTTAGACCTGGCAAAAGAAATTGTTGAAAAGTAAAAATAATTAAATACGATGAATTCTAAAAACTCACCCTTTATTCTATCTGTTTTAGCATTTTCCATTATTCTTCTGTTATGGGAATTAACAGTACGTTTCAGCGGGTGGAGCGAGCATGTTTTCCCGGGGCCGTCAATAGTTATTGTTAGCTTTTGGGAGTTGGTTGCTGACGGCACTCTTTTTAAGCACTCTGTGGCGAGTCTTTTCAGGGTTACGGCAGGATTTTACCTGGCGATGCTTTTTGGAATACCGCTTGGGATTTTTTTGGGAAGGCTGGAAACAGCCAGGTTTTTTCTTAATCCGATCATTCAGTTTTTACGTCCAATATCGCCGCTTGCCTGGATTCCACTTTCCATGCTCTGGTTCGGGATAGGTGACAAACCTGCTGTTTTCCTGATATTTTTATCTAGCTTTTTTCCGCTCGTTGTTTCGACTACCATAGCAGTAAGTTCAATCAACCCAATCTATTTTCAGGTTGCTTCAAACTTTAATTTCAGCAGGACTGAAGTAGTAATGAAGATTGTAGTTCCTGCAATAATCCCGGAAGTTGTTACAGCTTTAAGATTAACTGTAACAATAGCATGGCTTGTTGTTGTCGCCGCAGAGATGATAGCAGTCCAGTCAGGGCTGGGATATCTGATTTTAGATTCCCGAAATGCCCTTAGAATGGATTATGTGATGGATGGAATGATAGCTATAGGGATAATAGGACTGTTTCTCGATAATATCATGAGAAGACTTGGCAAGACAGACTCAGCTTTTTGGGGGTCGGTGGTTTGATAAGTGTGTGTTAAAGAAAAAACGGAAAATTTGCGTATATTTGCCTTGCTGAAGGTTGTTTTGCATTAGCGAAAGTTGCTGGATACTGGTGTCTGGATGATTGATAAAAAGGGAAGGTAACTCAGGTGGATAGGCTGAAGATTGAAGCCCGTTAGGAAAAAGCGCATTTTGAAGCCATGTTTGATACAAGAATCACATTCCGCCAAAACAAGGCAATCGTTTTCTTTTGACCCCTTCAGCCTTCAGTCTAAACAGCTTCAGCCTGACTACGTGAGTAGTTACAAGGGAAGATTCGGTTGTTAAATCGAGTATCCAGGAACGAGCATACAGCATCTTTATGATTTAAGCTGTTAAGTCGATAAGCGCACACAAACTCGTAATTTTAAGGCAGAGCTTCGATAAAACAATGGGACATATAGTCATTAAAAATTTAAAAAAAGAATTTACTAACAGGCGTCATGTCCGTCGGGATTCTGATGATCCGAATGGGTTCGGGGAAAGTATTCCTGTTTTAAATAACATAAACCTTAAATTTCAAAAAGGGGAAATGGTCTGCATTTTAGGACCTTCAGGTTGTGGTAAATCGACTATGCTGCGGATAATAGCAGGTTTTGATACTTCTACATCCGGACAGGTTCTTATTGACGGCAGACCAGTCAATGGTCCGAGTTCTGATAACATTTTCGTTTTTCAGCACAGTGGTCTTTTGCCATGGATGACTGTATGGCAGAATGTTGAGCTGGGTTTACGGCACATGGAAGATAACGAGATAAAAAAAGAAAAGGTGCAGGAGTATATCGAAATGGTTGAGCTGGAAGGATTTGAAGATCATTATCCCTACCAGCTTTCCGGCGGTATGCAGCGCAGGGCGGAACTGGCACGAGCTATAGTCGTTAATCCGGATATGCTTATTATGGACGAACCTTTCAGCGGTCTCGATTTTTTAACACATATGAAAGTACGTGAAGAAGTTGTCAATATGCATGAGCTGTTCGGAAAGACGACTCTGGTGGTTACACATGATATTGATGACGCCCTTGTCATGAGCGACAGAATTGTTGTTATGAGTGGAAGACCTTCAAGTGTAAAACTGGAAAGGAAACTCGATTTTTCCCACCCCCGCAATTTTGAGAAAGAAACGGAACTAAGAGAACTTCGTGATGAAGTGTTTCTGATGCTTGGTGTCAGTTATGCTGTTTAATTTTTTGTTAAAAAAGCTGATAGTTCATAGCTCAAAGCTGATAGCTAAATGATGAAAAATTCTTTTATCCTGTGAACTGAGAGCTTTGAGCTATGAGCTGCTGACAACCAGCACTTTAAATGTCTAATTATCTGAATGCGGTTTTTAAACTTAAAAAAATGTTTAATCTTTTAAGAAATAAATTTCGGTTACAATTAGCCTGGCGAATTATAATTATTGCTGTCGGCTGGCTGGTTATTATATCAGCGCTTCACTGGTGGCTCAATTTCGATCATGGAAAAAGAAGAATTGTCAAAATGGGGTATATGCCGGTGATAACCAATCTTGCAGCCCCTATTTTAGACCATGCAACCGTAAATGGGGACGGAATCAGGTTTAGTTCGATAAAATTTGCTTCATTTGCCGAGATGGCTGAGGCACTTCGTAACGAAAAGATTCAGGTTGCCTTTATGATTGCTCCTCTTTCAATAGTGCTCAGACAGCAGGGCGAAGATGTAAAGATAATCTATATAGGCAATCGTCACGAAAGCACGCTTGTTGTGAGAAAAGACCTGAAAGTGAATAAAGTATGTGATCTTGCAGGCAGGACTGTTGCAATTCCTATGCGTTATTCAGGACATAACATCAGTATCATGCAGCTTATGGAAAAAAGATCACTTGTCGGGCAGGTTAAAGTTGTGGAGATGAATCCGCCGGACATGGCTTCTGCATTGACTGCCGGTTCCCTTGATGCGTATTATGTGGGCGAACCCTTTGCCGCCCAGACATTAAGGAGTGGTGATTCAAAGGTTCTCAGGTATGTTGAGGATGTCTGGCCGAATTTTATCTGTAACCTTGTTCTGGTACGGAGTGATTTTATAGAAAATAATCAAAAGATTGTTAAAATGCTTGTACAGAGCGCTGCAAGGTCCGGTATCTGGGCGAAGGAAAACTGCAAAGAGGCGGCAAAGATTGCATCACGTTACTGGAATCAACCGGTCGAACTGATTGAGTTTGCACTTACAACTCCTGAAAACAGGATTGCATATGATCAGTTTGTACCAAGAGAGGAGGAAATTCAGCATCTGGCTGATTTGATGGTGCGCTTTAATTTACTCAAAAACAATGACATTTCAGGGCTGATTGATGACAGATTCGCAAACGCCGCTGATTTACGTGGTATTTCCGATCTTGCGACTGTCTTGTATCCTCCTTCGATTGATTCGGAAACAAGCCTTGCACAACGGGAAATAAGGGAAGCAAAAGAGATGTAAAAACCATGGCCTTGCAGGGTTAAAGCCGAAAATTTTAACCGCCCCCGTTGTAAATATAGTGAAAGAAACGCTATGACGAAAAGCTGGACGGAAGCGGTAATCCACATGGAATTACCCGTATATCAAAAGAAGCTCAAATAGTAGGTTTCCTTTTATTTTATACTATTAAATTCCCTTTCCATCCATACACAGCAGTCATCTTAATAGGATTGCTGTTTGCAATGCTAATAACTCTTACTGAATGGTGGTTAAACAAAAATATTATTGAGATTCCATGCAAGTGTATTTGCTGAAACAGAGGACATTATAGCAGCCCAGAAATTAGGGGCGGGGAAATACATAAAAAAAGCCTTATGCAATGGAAAAGATAGGGCATGCCGTTAAAGAAGAATTGGAAAAATGACAGCCTGAAAACATAAGATCGATTATAGGGTAAAATCATGAAAAATTTTATCAAATTGAAGGTTGAACAAATTATTTTTTGTTTCATCTCCATTATCCTAATGGCCAATTTCGCATACTCTGCGGATTCAGCAGTAAAAATCGGTGTATTGGCAAAAAGAGGATATGAGCGTTGTTTAGAAAAATGGTCTCCAACTGCTGAATATTTGACCGAAAATATTCCTGAGAAAAAATTTATAATAATACCCCTTGACTATGACCAAATTTACACTGTTGTTAAAAATGGTGAAGTTGATTTCATTCTGGCCAATCCTTCATTTTATGTGGAATTGGAAAGTAGTTTCAAGGTTAGCCGTATAGCGACGGTAAAAAATAAACGGCAAAGTGGAGTATATACAAAATATGGAGGTGTAGTTTTTTGCCAAAAAAACCGGAAAGATATTTACAGGCTTACCGATCTCAATGGAAAAACCTTCATGGCGGTCAAAGAAACATCATTCGGTGGCTGGCGAATGGCCTGGAGGGAATTCAAAGAAGCAGGAATCGACCCTTTTAAAGACTTCGCTTCCATTAGTTTTGGAGGAACCCATGATGCCGTTGTTTACGCCGTTAGAGATGGAAAAGCAGATGCAGGGACTGTTAGAACTGATACCCTTGTACGTATGCAGAGTGAAGGCAGGATTAGTCTGGATGACTTTAATGTTATTCATGAACATAGAGGGGGCAATCTCCACTTCCCCTTTATTCATTCAACAAGGGAGTATCCGGAATGGCCTGTTGCTAAGCTCAAACACATATCTAATGAACTGGCTGAAAAGATTGCTGTTGAATTGATAAACATGTCCGAAGATTCTGCTGCCGCAAATGCTGCAAGGTCTGCCGGCTGGACAATTCCGTTGAACTATCAACCTGTGCATGAATGTCTAAAAGAATTAAAACTCGGGCCATATAAGGATTTGGGGAAGATAACGGTTTCTGCTGTTGTAAAAAAGTACTGGATATTTATATTGGTTGTTACTGTTTTGTTTGCAGCAGTTTCAGGGACGGCTGTTTTTATTTTAAATCTCAATCGGAATATCAAAGAAACCCAAATAGAGTTGCAGGCAGAGGTTGAAGAACGCAGACAAGCAGAGGCGGCGCTGCGGAAAAGTGAGCAAGAGACGCGGCAATATTTAGATGTTGCATCTGTTGGCTTCGTTGCACTGGACAATGAAGGTAATATAACACTAATCAACAAACGCGGCTTAGAAATCCTTGGTTACAGGCAGGAAGAACTCATCGGGAGAAACTGGTTCAAAACCTGTGTGTCTGATAAGTCGCGGAAAGATGTTTTAGATGTTTTCCATCGTCTGATGAGAGGTGAAATTGAAACTGTCGAATACAATGAAAATACGGTGCTGACAAAGGAAGGGAAAAAGAGGAACATTTTCTGGCACAACTCCATTCTTCGAAATTCTAGTGGTGAAATCACTGGAGTTCTAAGTTCAGGAGAAGACATTACGGACAGGATTCAGGCAGAGCAAGAGAAAAAGAAGCTTGAAGCCCATCTCCAGCAGGCCCAAAAAATGGAATCAATTGGTACTCTGGCTGGGGGCATAGCTCATGATTTCAACAACATCCTTTTTCCAATATTCGGTTATTTAGAGATGATACTGGATGAAACTCCTGAAAACAGCCCATTGCGTGGCCACCTTGAAGAGGTTTTTAATGGGGCTAAGCGAGCACGGGATCTTGTAAAACAGATACTCGCGTTTAGTAACCAGTCAGATAATGAACTCAAACCGTTAAAGACACAACATGTCATCAAAGAAGCTCTGAAACTGATCGAGTCATCTTTACCGAGCACCATTGAGATAACGCAGAACATAAAAAGCGACTGCGAATTGGTATTTGCAGACCCCACCCGGATCCACCAAATTGTTATGAACCTGATAACAAATGCCTATCATGCTATGGAGGAAACCGGTGGAAAGCTGACTGTTAACCTCAAAGAAGTAGAGTTGGCGCTCGAAGAATTAAAAGACCCGGCTATGACGCCAGGGAAATATGTTTGCCTGACAGTGACTGATACCGGCACAGGAATGGATCAAGCCGTTATAGACCGTATATTTGATCCTTATTTTACTACCAAAGTAGAAGGTAAAGGTACGGGACTGGGTCTTGCAGTTGTCCACGGCATTGTTAAAAGCCATGGCGGGCATAGCAGCGTTTACAGCGAACCGGGCAAAGGAACCGAATTTCATGTATATTTGCCAGTGATAAATAAACATCCGGAAACAGCAAAAGTTGAAACTGATGCGCCCATTCAAAAAGGGACAGAACGGATTCTACTTGTCGATGACCAGGATATTATTGTTCAGATGGAAAAGCAAAAACTTGAGCGATTAGGGTATCATGCTACGGTTCGAACCAGCAGCGTAGAAGCTCTGGAAGCATTCAGGGCAAATCCCGATACCTTTGATCTGGTCATTACCGACATGACCATGCCGAACATGACCGGGGATAAACTGGCAGGGGAGATAATGAAAATTCGTTCCGATATTCCGGTCATATTGTGCACCGGATTCAGCGAAATGATGTCCAAAGAAAAGGCAGAAGCCTTGGGAATAAAGGGGTTCCTGATGAAGCCGGTTGTGATGAAGGATCTTTCAAATATGATCCGAAAAGTGCTGGACAATTAGTTCCTTAAAAATAAAATTCGTGTATTTTGTGGCAAAATATTTTTATAACATCGTCTAGAAGGGCAGCTTCGTGTGCGGGCTAAATATCGCCACGACTCCATCTTCGGCTTTTTCTACGCCCCAATCGAGGTTGGAGCCTGGGACTGCCGGATATTCCAATGATCCGATTATATCCCCCTCCCCTTAATCCCCTCCCACCAGGGGAGGGGGAATATGATTCTTTACGAGTTTGTTAATCTCAACCGGTACACATTATTGCGGCTTTTTTTCTAACTCCTTTATTCGTTTGTTGATTTCATCTAATGAGGTTTTTATGTAATCCGCATTAGCTTTTAGCATGTTAATTTCATCTTCCGCAGCCATTTGATAAAACATATCGCCGGCAGGTGGATAAAACCCGAAACCTCTGCCATAACTTGGGCCTGCGCCCATTACCGTGCCGGCTCCGCCTCTGAAACCGCGTCTTAAACCCATTCCTCTGCCGTAACCTCTGGTAAACTGAGGATTATATCCTGCATTCGCCGGGTTGCAAAGACCTCTTGCGCCGCCGGTCATAGGACCGGCTCCCATTGGTCCACTTCCGTTAAATCCTGGCATGATAAAGCCCTCCTTTTTTTTAGCATGATTTTATGTGGACGGTTTAATAAAAAGTTAGAAACCGCTTTTTATGAAACCGTCCTCTTTACCTGTTAATTTATCAAATATTAACGGTTACCACGGCCCTGTCCGGCGCCTCCGCCCTGTCCCTGGCCCCTGCCACTACCTTTGCCTGAGCCACGGCCCTGGCCTCTGCCTACGCCCCGGCCTGATCCCGTGCCTCCCTGACCTCCCTGGGAAGGATTCCGGGTACCTTTACCACATTTTCCCTGGCCCCTCCCTGTCTTGGGGCCCTGACCATCCGGCCCTGTTGCATCACCTCTTGGCATATTATTCACCTCCTTAACGCTATTTATTTTCAAAACCTTCTGCCGCCTCTTCGCCGCTGACGTCTGTGCATACCTCGAAATTCGTATGTTCCACCACTGATTTTTAAAGCTTTTCCTGTAATGAGGGCTTCACCGACAATACTTCTGGCATTTGCTAAAATTCTGCCGTAAGTTTGACGTGACACTTCCATCATTTTTGCAGCGTTTTCCTGGTCCATATGCTCAAAATCGGTAAGCCTGATCGCTTCAAGTTCCTCCACAGAGAGAAAAACTTCACCTGTTACAGGCATTCCCTGTGGTACAAAAGCGACTATCGTCGGATATCCGGATACAAATCTCGGTTTTTTTGGTCTCGGCATTGATTAATTCCTAAGTAATGGTCATTTGACCATAATATAAATCTTAATTGATACGATGTCAAGGGTTAAAATGGGCCTATGCTCAAAAAAATTTCAAATCGGAAGAAATGTTTTGAAAAGGTCTCAATATTGATGGCGTCGTAGAAAGTTCCATCTACTGCGTTGCAGCGGTTTTTAAAACACTCGGCATACTACTTGTATTGCCTCGTCCCTGAAAAACCACTGCGCCTTGTATATGGAACTTTCTATTTAGCCACCGGCGTTTATTCGAAGACTTTGTACGAGATCGTCAAGATTGTGGAAATAAAAAGCCCTCACCGATACTTATCAGCGAGGGCTTTTTATGAGGTACAGATGGAGTAAGATAAAACTTAGGGCTGAAGTTACTTAAAAGCAACATTCATGCCACATTTAAAAATATTTTATCTCTTTTCAAATAAACGACTTCTAAAAAACAAATCGACCCGGTGGGCTTATCCCAGAGGGCCGATTTGCGCTTATAGAGGATTTTATAGCATCAAATGGAGGTGCTGCCAAGTTTTGTATCCTCAAGATGCTATAATTTTATGCAAACTACATGCCATTATTCCTGACAGGTAAAACGTTTTCCAGAACGGATGCCATACCTTCTCATTCGATTCCAGACGGTTACCCGTGTGATTCCCAGGATTTCAGCCGCCTTGGTCTGATTGCCTCCGCTTTGTTCCAGCGCATCCAGAAGCAGTTTTTTCTTAGCTTCGTTTGGATCGGAAATAGACTGTTTTTTTTCAGAAAATAGTTTGGTGTCTCCGGCAATGTCCGGAGGCAGGTGATTGGGATGGATCTGGGTTCCCTGGCATGTGACGAAGGCGTATTCCATGGCGCTTTTCAGTTCACGAACGTTCCCCGGCCACTCGTAATTCATCAGGATATCCATACCCACATTGCTGATTCCCTTGATGGGCTTGTCGTTTTTTAAAGAAATTCTTCTGAAAAAGGTCTCGGCCAGTAGGGGGATATCTCCACGCCTTTCCCGGAGCGGCGGAATGGTAATGGGGATAACATTGATTCGGTAATACAAATCTTTCCTAAACTTTCCGTCTTCCACCATCTGTTTAAGATTTCGATTGGTGGCCGTAATGACCCTTACATTCACATGGATCGGACGGTTTTCGCCCACCCGTTCGATAACCTTTTCTTCTAATACTCTGAGCAGCTTGACCTGGGTTGTGGACGGCAGATCTCCGATTTCATCCAGAAAGATATCGCCTCCCGAAGCCTCCTCGAATCGGCCCTCACGGCCCTGGTGGGCGCCGGTGAACGCACCTCTGACATGTCCGAACAGCTCGCTTTCCAGCAGGTTTTCATTCAATGCCGCACAATTGAACTTGATGTACGGTTTGGTCTTCCGGGAGTGGGAGATGTGAATAGCCCGGGCGATGAGCTCCTTGCCGGTGCCGCTCTCCCCGAAAATAATCACGGGGGCGTCCGACCGGGAGGCATTGGTGATCATGTCGAAAACCTGCTGCATTTGTGAAGAGGCGCCGATGATGCCGTGAAAACTGTCATCATGCCGAAGCTCGCGTTGAAACGCCTCGATTTTTAAATCCTTTTCAACCAACTCCGTGATATCCGTCAAGGTTTCAACAGCCCCCATCTCATTGCCCTCCCCGTCATAAAGCAAAGAGGCATTCTTGACGACATGAACGTAGCTGCCGTCTTTCTTTGTTAAGACGCACCGAATCATTTTAAGATCTCCATCTACGAACAACCGGCACCAGTGTTTTTCATTCCCGCTACGCACAATTTCGCACCGGTTGCAGTTTAAAATGGTGCATGGTTTTCCGATGAGTTCTTCTTTTTGGTAGCCGGTGATTCTCCTCAGAGCCTGGTTGGCCGAAACGATGGTCCCATCCATGTCGACAATCATCACTCCGTCTTGAATCGCATTGACCACTGTTTGCCAGTATTTGTTCAATTCGTGTTCAAGCATCATTAAAACCCCTGTTAAAATTTAACACATGTTAATTAATTATCTTTAACATTTTAACAATAAGTCTGCAATAAAAAATTTCAAGGTTGGGAATGAACACTGCAATTAAATATCAAATGTTCATAGCAAAAAACTAAGTCTAATCCCCTTTAATAAAAGGCATAATAGATGTTAGCTTTGTTTAATCGATAGAATTAGTGCCTGATTTAAGCTTTTTCGGGTTCTATGGCATAACTATTGCTAATTCTTTGAAGTCATATCATCAAAGAGGTGTCGATATATTTTCGAGGAGGTATCATTCCATTTACGCTTTTAAAGGTCAGTCAGGTCGTTAGAAGCATTCATCCCGGCGACATCCTTGAAGTTTTATGGAATGATCACTGGAAATAAAAAAAACTTTTTATTATCAATGGCACTCTTTTTGCGGAATTTGTAGAGAAATTTTGCGTAACATTAGGGGATGAAACGATTGGAAGATGCTGAAAAAAAATCTGACAGGGTGCTTGATTTGCGTGGATGGAGTTGCCCCTGGTGCATTTTAAAAGCAAAAAGCCTGCTCAAGCGAATGAGTCCGGGGCAGATTCTAGAGGTGCTAAGCACCGACCCTGAGGCACAGATTAATTTCCCCCTGATTTTGAAGAAGAGCAAGGACAGAGTTATAAAGGTGGAGGAAGATAAGGAGTATTTCCACCTCTTTTTACTTCGTGGATAATTGCAAGTGCAATATAAACCCGCATTTAGAAGGCGGTAAACGTTAACTTTAAGTGAAAATAGGGA
>DAOWEJ010000046.1 GCA_030638575.1 Deltaproteobacteria bacterium
CATTTATCCCACAGGCGGCGGCGTTGGCATTATCGGCATTTATAAAGCGTTGCAGGAACTTCATGAGATGGGATGGGTTGGCGGCAGAATGCCCAGACTCGTTGCCGTACAATCGACCGGTTGCGCGCCTATTGTAAAGGCCTGGGAAGAAGGCAAGACAGTGTCTGAATTCTGGCACGATGCCAAAACACTGGCTTTCGGCATCACCGTTCCCAAAGCCTTGGGTGATTTTCTGGTATTGGAAGCCATATACAAAACCAACGGTTGCGCCGTAGCCGTAACCGATGAGAAGATTATCGAAGCAGAGAATACGTTGGCATCCAGAGAGGGTACTTTCGTCTGCCCCGAAGGAGCTGCCACCCTCGGTGCTGCATTGAAACTTCGGGATACGGGTTGGATCGGATCGGACGAAAACGTTGTGCTGCTCAATACCGGAAGCGGGCTCAAATACCCGGAAACCGTTCACATCGAACCAAAGTTTCTGGCGGCAGATGACCATTTGTAGCTTTGTACCTGAATCTTGCATGTGGATGGTGTTGCTGATAAGCCGGGAGGAGTTCTTCGACAGAATCAATAAGGACGGTCTCGTAAAAAGTCTCCCGCTTCAGTTCAGCGGGACGTTGTGCTGAATTACGAAGGGATTGCGACCATGCTTCGCCCTGCGGGCTTCCCATGGCAGTCCACTTAGATTGGAATTTAACTCAATTGCGAGGGGGATTGCGGGCAAAAGAAACCCCCGACCGGAAAATACCGGACGGGGGTATGGATTCAGAACGTTTATTTTATCCTAAAGCTGCTATTTTTGAATTTTCAGGAACAAGTTCATGAACGGAATCGATGAGGATTTTAATTGGGAAGGGTTTTTTAATTACCGAATCGAAGCCGCTGTCTTCAAGCATCCAGGGTGTTCCTGAAATACCGATAACCGGTGTATCTTTTCTGTGGGAGCTTCTTATGTGCTGCACGACGCCGTTGCCGTCTACACCCGGCATGAGCATATCTGTTATAACCATGTCAAAACAGTCAACATCAAACTTTTCAATTCCTTCTTGACCATCTGCTGCTGTTTCAACATCGTGCCCGTATTTTTCCAATACCTCCTGTAGCATGTTTACTATAAATTTCTCGTCATCAATGACTAGGATTTTGCACATAATCTGCCCCTGGAATTGTTTTCTTACGAATAAAGTCTGATTGAGACCTTTGCAAAACGGCACTTTTCGAAGGTCTCAGATTTTTTTAATATTTACTCTGTTATTTTTATCTTGTCAACAACATATTGTGTAATTGATAAAATATTACACTATATAGTGTGTGTTCTACTATTCATCACTTTTTACGAGTCCATCAAACTTTAATTCACAGTTGATAAATAGAGCATAAATACATAAAAAGTGGGAAAATTAGAGCCCGCGTGGCTTTATAAGGAAAAATATTATTGAAAAATATCTTAAATAAACGGAAAGGAATTTACGATACCACCACAATCGTGTCAAACCTGATTACGCAGATTTTTGCTTAATCATCAGGAAAGTTATAAACAATATTTATATCTATCTGTTATTATTAATTCATTTTTATACATGAACCTGTAACCGCTCAATAATAAACCTTTTTTTCAATAAGCCTTTTTTTTAAGTATTTTAAGTATATCCGATTTTGCCTTAATTTATTAACAAATTATTTTCCTGCTGAAATCTCCTGATTTCTTCTATTTTCTTTTAATTTAGATTTTTTTTGGGCCTCGTTCTGCGGGAGTATGGGTTAGGCAGTTCTTAACTGAAAACTATTATTTTCGTTTAAAAATTTGGATTTTGTTTGGACATGACTTTCCGTTCAGGAATTAAATAATAAAGGTGGGGTACGCCATTTTGTATCAAATCCTATCTTATTCAGGATTTCAATCCCCTCTTTCACGTACAGTCCTACTGTTTCAACACTATGAGAATCATCACCAGGGATAACTGTAATACCAAGGTCAAAGGCTTGAAGAAGAATAGGCCTTGATGGATAGGGTTCGTTTGCCCCGGTATACAGGGCTCTGACATTAAAATCGATTATCAAATCAAGTTTTTTGATAAGTTTAAGGTTCCTTATGATTCTTTTTTGGATATCAGGCTTCTTAAGACGTGAATGATAATCCGGATCGAATATCCTGACAATGTCAAAATGGCCGACAACAGCGGGTTTAAGCACATCAATCATCTCATATTGCAAATCAAAATACTTGCAATATAAAGCATCGAGGCCGCCTACGGCTTGCGCTGTCTCATTATACTGCTCCTTTGAATAATCAAAACCCATATCGCTGACATGGTGCATTGACCCGACAATGTAATCCGGTTGAAACTTATTAATAAGGTTTTTTATAAACGGCTCAAACCCGCTGAATGTTTCTGTTTCAAAGCCTACGTAGATTTTTATTGACGAGGAATATTTTTTCTGCAGTTTGCGGCAGGTGGACATATATAAGGAAAATCGCCGGTATGTTTCTTCTGCATCAATACCGGCCTCTTTATCCTCAGGATAAAGAAGCCGGTCAGAAGCAAAAGGCATGTGTTCCGTTATACCAACCCATGAAAAATCTTTTTCAATATAAGCTTTTATAATATCTTCCAGGAAATCGTCGGCGTGACTGCAAAACTGGGCGCTGTGTCCGCCATGAACTGAAACAAGAGCAGGATGATTGGAATAAGTCATAATCTGAATTCGATTTTACACCTTAAATTTGCCGAAATCCTTTGGTGAGAGTTTTTCAAGATATTCGGCCCACTTTTTTCCTTCCTTGCTCGTATCAAGGGCTTCGGCATCCCCCTCTCCTAATTTCGATTTTTCGATAACCTTGTCATCGATATATATCGGTGCATGAAACCTGAGCGCAATGGCAATTGCATCGCTTGGGCGGGCGTCCATGCTGAATGTTTTTTCCCTGGACGCAAAATATATTTTAGCAAAAAATGTGCTGTCCTTTAAATCACATACCTCTACCTTTGACACCATTATATTTAACATATCAGAAAAATTTTTAAAAAGATCGTGGGTCATGGGACGATCAAATGTGACGTTTTGAAGAGCCGAAGCTATTGCAGTGGCTTCCAGCAACCCGATCCATATCGGAACAGCCTGATCGTCTTTTTCAGATTTTAAAATAATAATCGGTGTATTAGATGCCGGATCCATGGTCAGGCCTGCTATGCTTACTTTATGCAGCATGACTTTCTTCTCCTTTCAAAACTTGACGGTCTCGTAAAAAGTCCAACTTCTGCGTTGTGCTGCATTTCGTAAAGAGTGGTTTTTTGACTTTTTACGAAGCCATCAGACTTAAAGGGATAGATTTAATATTTTTATACTTACCCCAAAGTGAGTGCGAAAACGCTTTATCAATCTTAATATTCACCAGGTTGCCTGCGAAAGGCTCTATACTTGAAATTAAGCGGTTATCCGCAGTAAAATTTACTATTTTGTTGGCAGATGTCCGCCCTGTCCACTGCATATCAGCCTTTTTGGATACATCAGTTCCTGATTCCCGTGCCTGAGTTTCCGCCGTGGAGGTTCCTCCGGACGACTGTTTCTTGCTTAATCCCTCAACAAGGACTACCTGCGTCGATCCTACCATTGATTGGTTCTTTTCTCTTTTTATACGCTCCTGAAAATCAAGCAGCTTTTGCAACCTGTCTTTCTTTTCCTGATCTGAAATTTTGTGCGGAAAGTGAGATGCAGGTGCGTTTGGACGATCAGAATACTTAAAAGCAAACAAACTCTCATATTTCATGGTTTCTATTAAATCAAGTGTTTCTTTGAAATCTGCATTTGTTTCTCCTGGAAACCCAACAATAAAATCAGATGTGATCGAAATATCCGGACATATCTTTCGCAGTTTATCAACCTTTTCAAGGTACAACCCACGCGTGTATTTCCGGTTCATTCTTTTCAGCACCCGATCCGATCCGGACTGAACAGGTAAATGGATATGACTGCAAAGTTTCTCATTATCTTTAAAAGCCAAAATAAGATCATCGGAAAGATCCTTTGGGTGGGATGTTGTAAATCTTATTCTTAAAAGACCTTTGACTTTACTAATTCGTGCCATAAGCTCAGAAAATGAACATAGCCCTTCCTTTTTTCCGTAACTGTTCACGTTTTGGCCAAGTAGTGTTACTTCCCGGACACCCGAGTTCACAAGGCCCTGAATCTCCTTTACTATGCTTTCAGGATCCCTGCTCGATTCCCTGCCACGAACGTATGGCACAACACAATAGGTGCAATAGTTATCGCATCCCTGCATAATGGTTACAAAGCTTGAAACCTTTCCATTATCCATTGAATTTACAACTGTTTCGATCTCTTCTATTTTCTGTGACATGCCGATATCGATGATACGGCATTTTTTCGACTCAACGCGCTTTATTATCCCTGGCAGGCGAGAAATGGCATGGGTCCCGAAAACAACATCAATGTGAGGCACACGCTTCAAGATTTTTTCGCCTTCCTGTTGAGCCACGCAACCGCCGACTCCAATTATAAGACCAGGGTTCTTTTTTTTAAGACCGGCGAGGCGACCTAAAAAGCTAAAAACCTTTTGCTCGGCCTTTTCCCTTATGGCACATGTATTCACAAGAATAAGATCGGCTTTGTCTAAATATTCAGTGGTTTTATAATTCATCGAAAGCAGCCCTTTTTCAATCTGCTCTGAATCATAAACATTCATCTGACAGCCTATGGTATTTATATAAAGCTTTTTTGTCTTCATTTTATATTTTCAATCATAACATCTTTCTTAAGATCCTGCAAAATCATTTCTACATCATCTTCACACCCGGGAGCAATATTCAGCACAATGATTCCCTCTTGAGAATCAACTGTTGTTAATACTGCCACACCGTCATAGGCTTCAAATATAAATTTGATGAAACCGATCTTTCTTCTGTCAACACGGTAATATTTTTTTATTGTTTCCGCCATTTTTCATTTAAACTATTCATTCGTATCTGGAAATATAAGCATACACGCAGCTTTTTCAATAGAATTTGTAACTCAGGTTCAGGTGTTCACGGTTTATGGTTTTGTCTGACGATTCTTACGATACAACAAATCACTAACCATGAATCCCGCTTTCAGCGGGAAACCGTGAACCTGACAACCTGAATAGTTACGAATTTAATTATTGTTTGGATAATAATTATAGAGTATATGGCGCAGTTATGAAAAAAGAATGGCAAATCTGTAAGCCTGATATTCAATCCGTTGAAAACCTTAGCAACATCCTCAAATGCGACAATGTAATTGCAACTCTCCTTGTTAACCGTAAAATTCTTACTAAAGAAAAAGCCTTGAAATTTCTTAATCCCTCACTCCAGGATATGAGATCGCCATTTTCAATGAAAGATATGAATGTTGCTGTTAGTCGTATTTATAGCGCCATAAAAAGGCAAGAAAAAATCTTAATTTTTGGCGATTACGATGCTGATGGTGTAACGGCAACATCTATTCTTTTAGAGTTTCTGAATTATGTGGGAGCTGATGTATCTTACTATATTCCACACAGGACAAAGGAAGGATACAGCCTGAAATCTATCCATATTTCAGAATATGCAAAAGCAAACGGGATAAATCTTATCATTACTGTAGACTGTGGCTCCGGCAGCCATAGTGCAGTTAAAACATCACAAGACGCCGGAATTGATATAATTATAACAGATCACCATAATATATCGGAAAGTCTTCCGGAAGCGTTTGCCGTTGTCAACCCTAAGCGCCATGATTGCACCTCCGGTTTTCATAATCTCGCCGGAGTTGGTGTGGCTTTTATGCTTATTATCTGCTTGAGAAAATATCTGCGTGATATGAATTACTGGCAGGAAAAGCCGGAGCCTAATCTCAAAGACCTTTGCGATCTTGTTGCATTTGGGACAGTAGCTGATGCAGTCCCCCTCATAGATGAAAATAGAATATTTACCCATGCAGGAGTCGAAGTCATGAAAACAGAAAAAAATCGGCCTGGAATAAGTGCTCTTTTGGAAACATGTAAAATAGAAAAGCCTTATATAGACTCGGAGGATATTTCTTTCAAACTAGCACCACGATTAAACGCCGTAGGGCGAATGGACCATGCAAAACTTGCAGTCGAAATACTGACAACGGACAGTCTGGAAACGGCAAAATATATAGTAAAATCTCTGAACGATCTAAATATTGAAAGAAAGCACATTGAACAAAAAATCATAAATGATATCGAAACATATCTGGCTCAAAATCCGAAAGAACTGAAAAAAAGATCTATTGTGTTGTCTGACAGCAGGTGGCACGAAGGAGTCCTTGGAATTGTTGCATCGAGACTGGTTGATAAATACTTTTGTCCGGTGGTTGTAATATCCACCAAAAATGGTGTGGGAAAAGGTTCAGCTCGAAGTATTCCAGGATTTGACCTTTATAAGGGGCTTTCTTCATGTTCCCGCGACCTTGTGCAATTTGGCGGACATCCTATGGCTGCGGGCCTGAAAATAATACCAGAAAATATTGAGCGATTTAAAGCCGATTTTGAAAATACTGTCTTAGCAAATACTGAACCCGTTGATTTCACTCCCAGACTTATCATTGATTATGAACTTGATTTTGATGATATCTCGTACAGGCTAATAGACGAAATCGAATCTTTAAAACCCTTTGGAACCGGCAACCCTGAACCGATTTTCATGGCAAGAAACGTCGAGGTTTTTTCTTCAAAAATAGTCGGTGAAAAACACAGGCGGATGCTGCTGAAACAACCGGGAGGAAAAATAGCAAATATTTTTAATGCCATTCATTTTAATGCATTTTTTGGTAAGCCTTTAAAAGATAATTTTGACCGCATTGCATTCAGGTTACGCTGGAATCGATGGAACGGACAAAAAAAGATTCAAATAGTGGTCGAAGAAATATAATTTTCATTGCAATTTTGTTTTTTTACAATTATTGCATATGGAAAATTTCAAAGGAAAGGTTATACAAAATGGCAAAAATATTTCGGCCAAGTACCAGGGAAGCGAGTATAATATCAAAAATCGAATCCTCAAAGGAACATGCCCGCAGAATGGCAATAAGCGGCATCAGAGATTGTGTAGATGATATGACCAATGCTATTTCGATGAAGCTTGTTGAAAACAATCTGGTTGAAACCACTAGTAAAAATGCTCTTGATGAACAGATTAGATTTTGTCTTGATAAATTAAGCCGCGCTGAAGATTTTGATATTGATTACCAGGTTGCTCCTTATAGAAACCTGGTTCCGCAACCCCATGTTGTAAGTATTTATGTTACAGCCTTTGTTTTAGAGCAGCTTATAAATCACAAAGATGTTGTTGATATTTTCGGTTCTGACGAAGAAATATATTCAGTAATAAACCAACAAGTTAAAAAGTATCTGCCATAATAATGCGCCCTTTGTTTCATCCCAGGCTTGTTAATTCACCCTTTAACGACCCACTACTCTTTATCCCTTTTCTTTTTGAAAAACGTGCCGTACTTTTTGATCTGGGAGATATTTATTCACTCTCTTCCAGGGATATTCTTAAAATCAGTCACGTATTTGTTACTCACACGCATATGGATCACTTTTTCGGCTTTGACAGGCTCCTTCGTCTCCTTTTAGGTCGTGAAAAAACTATTTATATGTATGGCCCGGCCGGTTTTCTTGAAAATGTTGAAGGAAAACTTTCAGGGTACTCATGGAATCTTGTAAAAAATTTCTCAAATAGATTCGCCTTTCATTTAACCGAGGTACACCCAGACCATTTGATTACAAAGCAATACCTGTGCACCGACAAATTCCGTTCAAACCTTCGTGCTGAGGAAAAGCCTTTTGTCGGTATTCTACACGAAGAACCTGCTCTTTGTGTATCTGCAGTTATCCTTGATCACGGTATTCCCTGTCTCGGGTTTACAATTAAGGAGCGTTTTCATGTTAACATAAAAAAAGACAGCCTTGATCCCCTTGGACTTGAAACAGGCCCATGGCTTTACAAGTTTAAACAGGCCCTTTTTAACCATCAACCCCCTGATTCGGAATTTGAGGCTGATCTTGGCAAAGGAAGAGACGGGAAAAAGAAATTTATACTAGGCGATCTTGCAAAACAGATCGCCCTTATCACTCCCGGCCAGAAATTAACCTATATTGTAGATGTTGTGTATAATGAATCGAATGTAAGCAAAATTATAAAGTTTGCTAAAGATACCGATCATCTTTTTATAGAAGCTTCGTTTCTCGATAAGGACAGGAATATCGCCAAAACCAAAAACCATCTCACCGCCAGGCAGGCAGGCACTATAGCAGCCAGGGCTCGAGCAAAACAGTTTACAATCTTTCATTTCTCACCAAGGTACACCGGACAGGAGCAGGCGCTTCAGGAAGAAGCGCGGGAAGCGTATGAAGGAGGTTTAGCTATGTGACCTTCTTTTCAAAAGAGCGATTTTCAATCCTGGCTTGTCACCATCAGTTTTTCATATATAAAATATGGTTCTTCTCCAAATTAATTGGAGAAGAGGATTCGAGGATTCAAGGGGTCAAGGGTTCAAGTGAATGCAAACGGCTTAATACAGATGACATAAACACTTGCGTTTTCTGTGCCCTTACTCTTTAATATTTTCAAAGTATGTCTATATAAAAACACGGTTCCAAGAGTCAGGGATTTTTCTGTATGTATTTGTTCTTCGGTCATTTCCACTCGAACCCTTGACCCCTTGAATCCTGATCCCTGATCAATCGACCAACTCTTTGGCAGATGATCCTAAAATAGTAAGTTTTTTGATTTCCAAAAGAACCTATTACTTCCAAGTTTTTTAAATGTAGCGGTAAAAATAAATATCAACACTCATTTTTACTAAAAAGGAGCAATTGACATGGCCGGACGAGTTTGTCCTCCCTGGGTTGGTTATTTCCTTATAAATCCTTTAAGGAAATTGCTGGAAAATCCGGATAAGATATTGGGTCGATTTGTTAGAGAAGGAATGAATGTTCTGGAACCGGGCTGCGGCATGGGTTATTTCACTTTACCTATGGCACGTATGGTTGGGCCGCAGGGCCGTGTGGTAGCTCTCGATGTCCAGGCAAAGATGCTTTCAGTCTTAGGCCGCAGAGCCGAAAAAGCCGGACTTTTGAACAGAATCGATCTGCGCCGGATTAAAGCAAACAGGCTGGAAATTGAAGATCTCTCTGGTGAGGTGGATTTTGCCGCCGCACTTCATGTGGTACATGAGGTGCCCGACCAGGCGGCCTTTTTTACCGATATCCGGAAGGCCCTAAAACCTGGGGGCAAACTTCTCATTGTCGAACCCAAGGGCCATGTTTCCCAGGACCAATTTGAACAAACTGTAGTAACTGCTGAAAAAGTCGGTTTTAAACCAGAAGATTTACCCGGCAAAACAGGCGACCGAGAGACCCTGCTGACTAAAACTTGATGAACTTGTAAAAAATTTATAATCTACTATAAATCCAGCATTTTTGAAGTCTTTGAAAAATGTCCCGCTAAAACGGGATTCAAGTTCAAGGAAGGCGATCCGCCTCAGGCGGATCGTCCGCCTTGAACTGTACCAAAATTGAACATTTTTCAAAGGTCTCAATATGACAACGGACAATTGAGCGTTTTTTCGCTCAATTAAGGTAAAACTCTTTTATTTTTTCAACCACGTATCCCTGTTGATCCTCTGTAAGTTCAGGGTATATTGGAAGAGCAAGGGTATGCGACCCTGCATGCTCTGAAACCGGAAAATCACCTTTCTTATAGTTTAAATTTGAAAAACATTCCTGCAAATGCATGGGTATAGGATAATAAACTTCTGTTCCTATTCCCGCTTCCTGAAGAAAGGAGCGAAGATCGTCCCTTTTTTCCGGTACACTGATTATAAACTGGTTATAGATGTGGCGCTCCTGGCTTTCAACCGGCAGCTTTATATTCTCAAGGTCTGCGCTTGCAAACATTTCCCTGTATCTGTTTGCATTCTCCTGACGTGCAACAGTCCAGTTGTCAAGGTGTTTCAGCTTCACGGAAACAATGGCGGCCTGCAAGGCATCCAGCCTGAAATTGCCGCCGATGACTTTGTGGTAATACTTGGGGAAAGACCCGTGAACGCGCATGATTTTCAGCTTTTCATACAATTTTTCCGAATTCGTTGTAACAATCCCGCCGTCCCCGAATCCGCCTAAATTTTTCGAGGGGAAAAAAGAAAAGCATCCAAAATCACCGATAGAACCGGCTCGTTTTCCCTTATACTGGGCACCGATAGCCTGGGCTGCATCTTCAATCACAATGAGATCATACTTTCGGGCAATTTCGAGTATTGGGTCCATTTCAGCACACTGTCCATAAAGGTGGACAGGCATTATGGCCTTAAGCCCCGACCTTTTCTCGTCGGTCATTTCATCAATAGCGTTTTCTATACCCCTGGTTGAAATATTGTATGTATCAGGATCGATATCAACGAAAATCGGCCTGGCGCCTGTCCGGACAATTGAACCTGCTGTTGCGAAAAAAGTATATGGCGTTGTTATAACACTGTCTTCGGGTCCGATATCCGCAGCAATCAGGGAAATTAAAAGTGCATCTGTTCCCGAAGAAACCCCTATTGCATATTTTGAAGAGCAATATTCGGCTATCTCTTCTTCAAGGGCTTCGACCTTTGGCCCAAGGATAAAATACTGGCTTTCATAAACTTCCTGGGTAGCTTTTAAAATCTCTTCTCTTATGGAATTATACTGGGCTTTTAAATCAAGTAATGGTACTTTCATAATAAATTTGGCTCCGTTTTGTTGCATCCCTGCCGAAACAGCAGGAGGCATTCTTTATTTTTATATTATTGGCTGAAAAATTCAAAGTGCCATCAATATTCCTTTCGCTTTTTTTCCTTGAGTTCCGTGACAATCGATTTTACATCCCTACTGTTATCCATATCTGAAACAAATACCGAATCTGATGTCTCAACAACAACCATATTTTCAAGACAGTTTGCTGTAATAAGCCTCTCATTTCCCATAATTAAACAGTTTCGGGTCTTTTTTGCAATTACATCTCCTTTAATTACGTTATTGTTATCATCTTTTGGAAGAAAGTCATAAAGGGATTTCCATGATCCGATATCACTCCATCCGAAATCCGAAGGCAGAACAGCCCCCCTGTGCGTCTTTTCCATTATGGCATAGTCAACAGATATATCAGGCAACTGCTCATAATCCTTTTTTGATATCGAATCTTTTTTCATAACAAGATTATTTAATTTTCTAAAAAGTTCCGGCTCAAAAACTTTAAATTCATCTCTGATGACAGATGCACTAAAGGCGAACATCCCGCTGTTCCAGAAGAAATTGCCGGCTTTTATATATTTCTCTGCCGTCTTTCCGTCAGGTTTTTCAACAAATCTCTTAATAGAGAGTGCCCCTGCAAATATATCTTCGTCACCTTCGATATATCCGTAACCGGTTTCCGGGTAATGGGGCTTTATGCCGAATGTAACAACATGCCCCTTTTTGGCAAGTTGTATTGCTGATTTAAGTTTCTCGTGAAAAAGACTGATGTCCCGGATAACATGATCTGCCGGAAAGATACATAAAACAGCATCATCTTCAACTTTCAGTATTTCTAATACGGCAAGCAATATTGCAGGAGCCGTATTTCGGCCACAGGGCTCACATATAATCTTCCCGTGTGAAGATATACCTGTTTCCTCCATTTGCCTTGCAGTTTCATGAAAATGTTTATCTCCGCAGACAATCCTTACGTTTTCCCTGTCAAGAACCGGAACCAATCGTTTTATTGTGCTCTGAAGAAGAGAATCTTCACCAATGAACTTTATAAGCTGTTTGGGCGAAAGTTCTCTTGATACCGGCCACAGTCGTGATCCTACACCACCGGCCAGTAAAACAGGATAGACCGGGTATTCTTTATCAAACGCGTCTGAATCTCCCATTTCTCTGATTTCCCCTGGAGCCGTTCAATTTATTGTTCTGCGACGCCTTGCTGCATTCGGTCTCAACGGCATTATGCCCAAGCAAAGCATTAACATCGCGTGTCAATGGCAATCCGGCCTTTACTTTCAAAGTGCCCGGAAGCTCTATTATTGTTTCGATCTTTTCCGAGCTTAGTATATGGATAAACGCCTCACACGTACCCGGATGATTTTTCAAAATATCTTTAAGATTCAAAAGCAGCTTCCTATCTGCACGGGACATTTCCATATTAAAATGGATCTTCGTTGTCCATGTCTCCTCGGCTTTATCAAGTGGTACAATCGTTTCTGCAAGTATTTTAACGCTCTGTTCATCCTTTTGTACCCTTCCTTCAATTATGACAGGGTTATCTTCAAAAAGTATGTCGCTCACCAGGTTATAGGCTGAAGAGAAAACCGTAGCTTCAACAAGGCCATGCATATCTTCTATAGTGACAAAGGCCATCAGGTCCCCCCTTTTTGTCTTTATAACTTTGGTATTTGTAACAATCCCCCCGATCCTGACAGCCCCGCCGTCTTTTAACTCCTTTACCGATATTGCATTTGCATTTGTAAATTTATCAAGAATATCCTCATACCTGTTTAAAGGGTGTCCGCTGATATAAAAACCAAGTGATTCCTTTTCAAAAGCAAGCCGTTTTCGCTCACTGAATTCTTCTATCTGTGGCATTGCAGGCAGGTTTATTGCCTGGTTACTTTCTACGGTGTCAAACAGACTCATCTGAGGATCATCTCTCTCCTTTTGAACCCTTTGACCGTAATCGAGTGCGTCTTCTAAAGAAGCGAGCATCCGGGAACGTTTTTCTTCGGTGAAATCGAATGCGCCACATTTTATTAGACTTTCAATTACCCTTTTATTGACTTTTTTCAAATCAACATGCTCACAAAATTCAAACAGGGAAGACAATTTATTTCGGCCTCTGGCCTGAATAATCGCTTCAATAGCACTTTCTCCGACGTTTTTAACGGCAACGACTCCGAACCTGATCTTTAAACCGTCTACTGTAAAACCCTTATCACTTTCAATGATATCTGGTGGAAGTATCTCTATGCCATGGCTGCGGCATTCAGCAATATATTTAACAACACCGTCCGTTGAATGCATTTCACTTGTAAGAAGCGAAGCCATGAACTCAACTGGAAAGTGGGCTTTCAAAAAAGCTGTCTGATAAGCAATAAGGGCATAAGCCGCGCTGTGGGACTTGTTAAAACCATATCCGCCGAATTTTTCAATCAGATCAAATATCATTTTTGCTTTATTCGAAGGAATTTTACTTTCCAGTGCACCCCCCATGAAACGGGCCCGTTGTTTTGCCATAATCGACTGAATTTTCTTTCCCATCGCCTTTCTGAGGTCATCAGCCTCGGCCATGGAATATTTGGCCAGAACACCGGCAATCTTCATTACCTGTTCCTGATACACAATGACACCGTATGTCTCTTTTAGAATCGGTTCAAGCTCAGGAACAAGGTATTCAACTTTTTTTCTGCCGTGTTTTCTTGCCACATAGTCATCAATCATCCCGCTTTCCATGGGGCCCGGCCTGTAGAGTGCAACGAGCGCGATGATATCATCAAAACGCTCCGGCCTTAGCCTGACGAGAAGATCTTTCATACCAGAACTTTCAAGCTGGAAAACACCTGTGGTATCTCCCGATGACAGCAGACGATATGTATCGGTATCGTTAAGATCCAGATTTTCCATATCCGGCTGGGTTTTCCCCTGTTTTGCAATAAGGGAAAGGGTTTCGGCAATTACAGTCAGGTTGCGAAGACCCAGGAAATCAAATTTGATAAGGCCGATCTTTTCAACAGCCTTCATATCGAACTGGGTTACGACCTCACCTTTCTTGCCTTTATACAGTGGCAGGTACTCAACAAGGGGCTTGTCCGCTATAACAACCCCTGCGGCATGGGTGGAGGCGTGCCGCGGCAGTCCTTCAAGAACGCGGCAAATACTTATCAAATCAGAAACTTCGGGTTTTTGCTCGGCCATGCGGGCAAGTTTTGGTTCCTGTTTCAACGCCTCGTCAAGGCTTATATCCAGTACATCCGGAACCATCTTGGCGATTACGTCCACTTCGCTCAAAGGTATATCAAGGGCACGCCCCACGTCACGAATTACCGCCCGGCTTTTAAGCTTTCCGTAAGTAATAATCTGGGCAACATAATCACCACCGCCGAACCTGTCTACCACGTATTTAAAGACTTCTTCTCTGCCGTTTATGCAAAAATCGACATCTATGTCCGGCATGCTTTTCCGGGCAGGATTAAGAAAGCGTTCAAAAATAAGACCATGTTCAAGAGGGTCAAGACCTGTAATCCCGAGAGAGTATGCAACAAGGCTTCCTGCTGCAGATCCCCTGCCGGGTCCTACGGGAATATTGTTTTCTTTGGCGTATTGTATGAAATCGGCTACAATCAGAAAATATCCTGAGAATCCCATATCTTTTATAACTGAGAGCTCATATTCAAGCCGGTCTTTATATATCTTTTCCTCAACACCCGGATTTTTCAATTTTATGCGCCTGATTATACTTCGAAATCCCTCTCGGGCTTTTTCCTCAAAAATTTGTTCTTCGGTTTGAGTTGCTTTTAAATCAAATTTAGGGAAATGATATGTGTCAAAATCAAATTCAAGATTGCACCTTTTTGCAATATCCACTGTGTTATCAAGTGCACCGGGATATTTTCCGAAAGATGCGTGCATCTCTTCTCTGGATTTGAAATAAAGCTGATCTGTTCTGAATTTTAATCGGTTGGAATCATGAACTGTCTTACCGGTCTGGATACACAAGAGAACATCATGGGCGCGAACGTCTTCTTTATTTAGATAATGGCAGTCGTTGCTGGCAACAAGGCCGATAGACAGCCTTTCGCTCATTTCGAGCAAGCCGAGGTTAACCTTTTCCTGAATATCGATGCCATTGTTTTGAACTTCAAGGAAAAAATTGCCTTCGCCAAAGATGTCCAGATACATGCGGGCAACATCATCCGCCTCATCGATTCTGTCTTTTGTAATCAGCGTGGGTATTTCTCCGTGAAGACAGGCCGAAAGCGCAATAAGGCCTTTGCTGTGTTCTCTTAAAATTTCCCTGTCGATACGAGGTTTGTAATAAAATCCTTCAAGCTGGGCAACAGATGCCAACCTGCACAAATTTCGATATCCTTCCTTATTTTCAGCTAAGAGAATTAAGTGGGAAAGCCCTTTGGCATCCTGGGGTGTTTTATCCTTAAGACTTCGCGGTGCGAGATAACATTCGCATCCGATAATGGGTTTAATACCTGCCTTATTCGCCTTTTCATAGAACTCAACAGCTCCGAACATGGTACCATGATCTGTAATGGCAACCGAATTCATGCCGAATTCCGATACACGTTTTAAAAGGTCATCAATCCTTATGGCCCCGTCTAAGAGACTGTACTGGGTATGGACGTGCAGATGGATAAAATCGGGTGTTTTATTTGTCATTGATCATTTATAATTTATCATTTACCTATGAGCTATCAGCTATGAGCTGTGATCTATATAAGCTATCAGCTTTGAGCTATGAGCTATAAGTTATGAGCTGTGAGCTATCAGCTATGAGCTGTGATCTATATAAGCTATCAGCTTTGAGCTATGAGCTATAAGCTCTCTCAATCCAGCCGGTAATTCGGCGCCTCTTTTGTAATAATTACGTCATGGACATGGCTTTCGCGCATACCTGCCGCACTTATCTTTATAAACCGCGCTTTTTCCTTTAGTTCTTCCAGGGTTCTGCATCCGACATATCCCATTCCCGCCTTTAATCCTCCGATAAGCTGGTAAATATTTTCAGAGAGGCTGCCTCTGTAAGGAACACGGCCGACAATACCTTCAGGGACAAGTTTATCGTCTTCGGCCTGTTCACTTTGATAATACCTGTCCCTGCTCCCTCTTTTCATTGCTTCAAGGGATCCCATACCCCTGTATGCTTTGTAACTTCGGCCTTGAAAAATGACGAGTTCACCCGGACTTTCCTCTGTTCCGGCAAAAAGACCGCCTATCATTATTGCATGGGCTCCGGCACCAATTGCCTTTGTAATATCACCTGAATATTTTATCCCGCCGTCGGCAATCAACGGTATACCGGTTTTGCTCGATATCGACCTGCAGTTCATTATTGCGGTCATCTGGGGCACACCTATACCTGCGATAATACGGGTAGTGCATATAGACCCGGGCCCGATTCCGATCTTGACTCCGTCCACCCCGGCATTAATGAGATCCTCGGCCCCTTTTGCAGTACCTACATTACCTGCTATAAGTTCCATATTTTTAAAATTACTCTTTAATATCTTTACAGCATCAAGAACATTAATCGAGTGTCCATGAGATGTATCTATCAATAAGACATCCGCACCTGCCTCTAAAAGAGCATCTGCACGCTCTTCCATGTCAGGACCGACACCGATGGCCGCTCCTGCTCTGAGCCTGCCCATTTTGTCCTTGCAGGCATTCGGATATTTTTTTATTTTTTCAATATCTTTTATAGTTATCATACCCTTCAGCCGCCCCTTTGTGTCAACAACAAGGAGCTTCTCAATCCTGTGCTCGTGTAAAAGTTTTTTCGAATCTTCCAGTTCTATACCTTCTGAGACAGTTATAAGGTTTTCTTTTGTCATAACTTCCGATACCTTTTTTCCCATATCTGTCTCAAATCTTAAGTCCCTGTTTGTAACTATTCCTACAAGTTTATCTCCCTTTGTTACCGGAACTCCGGAAATACGGTACTCTTCCATAAGTTGCATCACTTCACTAACAGGCTTTTCAGGATTTATTATAACCGGATCGACAATCATGCCGCTTTCGGATTTTTTTACCTTATCTACTTCTACAACCTGGCTTTTAATACTCATATTCCGGTGTATGAAACCTATACCCCCTTCCCGTGCCATGCTTATGGAAGTTCGCGATTCCGTTACAGTATCCATTGCAGCACTTACCAGTGGAATGTTAAGTGGAATATTTTTAGTCAACCATGTACTTGTGTCAACATTCTTAGGTAATACATCCGAATAGTTCGGAATCAACAAAACATCATCAAAGGAGTAAGCTTCTTCAGGCGGTATTTTTATCATTGGAGTCCTCCGTTTTAAATTCAATTTTCTGAATGCGTTTTTTCAACGCACTAAAATTTTACGAATTCATGATTTTTGAGCGAACCAAATAGCAAAAGGCTGTGTCTTTAGCAATCTTTTATTTGATGGTCTCGTAAAAAGCTATAATATGCCGCTTTGCGGCACTGTAACCGAAAATAACTTATCAATTATATCGAGAAGTTATGATTTAGTTATTTGAAAGTCTTTTAATAAGCGCCGGATGGCTAAGTAAAAAGGCTCATATACAAGGCGTAGTGATTTTTCAGGGATGAGACTATACATATAGTATGTCGAATTCCTGAAAAACCGCTGCAACGCAGTAGATGAGACTTTTTACGACTCCATCTTTATTTGATACCTTGACAAATAAGCAATACCTATAATAAATGAAATCCTTCTTTTCTAATTTGATTCGAATATAACTATGCTTATTAAAATTAATAATATAAACCCGCAAATGCGGCTTGTCAGAAAGGTTGTTGAGGTTCTTAAAAGAGATGGTATCGTCGCCTATCCCACCGATACATTCTACGGAATAGGCTGCGATATCATGAACAAAAAAGCAATTGAAAAAATTTACAAGCTAAAACAACGCAATAAAAATAAACCTTTCAGCTTTATCTGTTCAGGACTTAAAAATATCAGTGACTATGCAAAAGTTTCAAATTATGCATACAAAACCATGAAACGACTTTTGCCGGGCCCTTATACTTTTGTTCTGGAAGGTTCAAAACTTGTCCCGAAGATTATGCTGACAAAGCGAAAAACCGCTGGAATAAGGGTGCCGGATAATTCCATTTGCCAGACAATAGTAGAAGAACTGGGAAATCCGATTATTACAACGAGCGCAACTATGCCGGACGGTACTTTGTTTCACAATCCATCCCTTATACACGACTATTTTTTGTCCAGAATAGACATTGTAATCGATGGTGGTCCTGTTCCGGCAAAACCGTCAAGCGTAATATCTTTAATCAACGACTACCCGGATGTAATCCGAAAAGGTATGGGGGATGTGAGTATATTTGAGTAACAATGACGGTTTCGTAAAAAGCTAAGATATTCCGCTTTGCGACACTGTAACCGAAAATAACTTGTCAATCATATAATAAGTGAGGGGTCGGGGAGTTTCTCCCCCAAGGTCTTTTTGGTGAACCTATAGCTCTCCATTGATTGCCATCGGTTCGTCCGAGGAATAAGCCAATAGCCCGTGTAAGCATTAACAAATGAGAACAGTACTCCGTACACGCCCCCTATTCTTTGCGTGAAGCCAATACAGGCAGAGACGATCATCGCCGCCGTGAGAATCTGTCTACTGGGGCTGGCTCAAATCTAATCTCAGCGAGATAGCTGCCGTACAAAAGTTCCCATATAATATTGTTAAGGCTTGCACGGGCTATTGGCTTATTCCTCGGACGAACAGAATAGAGATTGAAAAACTCCCCGACCCCTCAAGTATTTAGCAAC
This sequence comes from Deltaproteobacteria bacterium, assembly GCA_030638575.1. Taxonomy (GTDB): domain Bacteria; phylum Desulfobacterota; class Desulfobacteria; order Desulfobacterales; family JAUWMJ01; genus JAUWMJ01. The sequence continues at coordinate 18,565 of DAOWEJ010000046.1, forward strand.
CAGCCTATGGCCTGTATAAATAATCCGCATACAAATCCGTATTTACTGAACGATCCGCGATCTCTTTTATGGATGATTCAAGCAGATATTTCAAAAGGGGCGTCCTTTTCTCAGGAGCATAAACAGATGAAATTTTCCCTTTGATTCCAGCCATCCGACCAGCCCACTCTATCGCATCCTCCAAATTTCCGAGACGATCAACAAGACCCAGGTCCCTGGCCTGCTCTCCCGAAAAAATACGCCCGTCGGCAATAGATTCCACTTTGGACAGTTTCATCTTTCTTCCTTCGGATATCGCCATTACAAACTGTCTGTGAATATTGGTCGATAAGTTCTGGAGAATCTTTCTTTCATCTTCTGTCATACCTCTTACAGGCGACCCAATATCCTTGTATTCGACGCTTTTTACCACCACCGGAACCAACCCGATTTTACGAAACAGTTCCTCAAAGTTCGTAAAACCCATAATAACACCGATACTGCCGGTAACAGTACCCGGATTGGCAACAATCCCATCAGTCCCTGCAGCAATATAATATCCTCCGGAAGCTGCCACGGCTCCCATTGAAGCAATAACTTTTTTTAGACCAACGGTTTTTCTGACTTCTCTGAATATTTCCTGGGAAGGGCCCACCCCACCTCCGGGAGAATCGATCCGAAGTACAATCGCTTTAATCGAATCATCCTCACGGAAACGTTTAAGATTATGAATTATATTCTTGGAGTCGGCAATAACACCTTTTATTTCTATAATGCCGACTTTTTCGCCCCCTATTTTAAGATCATCATAACCCGAGTCTTTTGTGCCGAGCACGAATAAGAAGGAAACCCCTATTATTGCAACAGCAAATATGAACGAAAAAACAAGAATGAAAAAAAGGTAAGGATGTCTGCGGGAAAACATGATTTAATATTGTTATTTAATGTAAAATTTTAGCAATTGTCTCTTTTTGTATCATGTACAATCATTGTGGATTGCGTGTTACGTGTTACGAGTTGCGAGTTGTTAATCGGAATTAATCCTTTTTTATAACCCGTACCCCGTAACACGAAACCCGGAACATTGACGTGAGAACCAAACGGACAAACCTTAAAGAATTTATTGTTGTATAGCTATAAATGTAAAGTTGTGGAGTTACTCATCATTCAACTTCTCCTGAAGATTTTCACGCAAGATTTCTCCAAAGGTTGAAGTTGCAGGTTTTATATTATTTACATATTCACTTAAAAGGTTTTGTTCATCCTCAATTTCAAGCCGCTTAATTGAAAGACCAATCCTTCTTTCTTCAGTATTGATATTCATGACCTTAGCGTTTATGACATCCCCCATGGTAAATTTTCCTACAGGGGTTTTAATTTTTTCTTTGCTTATTTCAGAGACATGAACAAGTCCTTCTATTCCCTCTTCCAGTTCCACAAAAACCCCGAAATCGGTAAGGTTTGTAATCGTGCCTGTAATCTCTTTTCCGACTTCATATCGCTGAGGGACAGTCTGCCACGGATCTGTCTGTAGTTGCTTAATACCGAGAGAGAATCTCTTATTTTCCTTCTCTATATCTAGAACTATAGCCTGAATCACATCTCCTTTTTTGTATAACTCAGACGGATGTTTTATCCTTTTTGTCCAGGAGATATCGGAAATATGCACAAGTCCGTCAATACCTTCATCTATACCTATGAAAAGTCCAAAATCTGTAATATTCTTGATTTTACCTTCAATGGTTGTTCCGACAGGATACTTTTCACTTATTACGTCCCATGGATTCGGCACAACCTGCTTCATACCGAGTGAAATACGCCTGCTTTCAGGTTTAATGTCGAGCACCACGGCCTCGACTTCATCACCTACAGAAACAATCTTGGAAGGATGACGAATCTTTTGAGTCCATGACATCTCCGAGACATGGATCAGCCCTTCGATCCCCTCTTCCAGTTCAACAAAAGCGCCGTAATCCGTCAGGCTGACAACTTTTCCTGTTATTCGAGACCTTAAAGGGTATTTTTCTGTAACTATTGTCCAGGGATCCTGTGTAAGTTGTTTCATCCCAAGGGAAACTCTTTCTTTTTCAATATCAAGATTAAGGATTTTAACAGTTATCTCATCAGCAACTGAAAAAAGTTCCGAAGGATGTTTAACACGTCCCCAGGAAATGTCTGTTATATGGAGCAAACCGTCAACACCTCCAAGATCGACAAATACCCCATATTCCGTTATATTCTTAACAATTCCTTTTACTTCCTTGCCTTCGTGAATGGCAGCTAACGTTGCGGATTTTTTCGTTTCACGCTCATTCTCAAGAATAGCCCTTCTTGACAATACGATATTGCTCCGTTTTCTATTATACTTTAATATTTTAAAAGTATATTTTTTTCCAACCAGTTCGTCGAGATTTCGTACAGGACGCAAATCCGCCTGTGAACCCGGCAAAAAGGCCTGGACTCCGATATCAACGGAAAATCCGCCCCTGACACGATTTAAAATAACGCCCTCAACGGTTCCTTCGTCGTCGTATGATTTTTTTATTTCTTCCCATACTTTTATGTTCTGGGCTTTTTCTTTGGAAAGGATTACTCGTTCTTCCTCGTCATCCCACAACTCCACCATAACTTCAACGGTATCATCCAAATTTACATTTATATTTCCTTCTTCATCTCTGAATTCGGAAATCCGTATTTGCCCTTCTGATTTATACCCTATATCAACGAGGACATAATCCTTATCAATTGAAATTATCTTGCCTTTGACAACCTCTCCTTCAGTAAAGCGCTTGAAGCTTTCCTCGTACATATCCATCAGGCTTTCCATGCTTTCATCAGATTCCGGGACGTCAAGCGATGACTTGTCATCTGATGGCCTGTCGGATTCCAACGCTTCTCTCTTTTGTACAACTTCATCATCAGACTTCTTGATATCTGAAGAATCAGATAAATCATCCTGGTTTAATTGTTCGGTTTCTTCGTTTTTACCTAAATCATCCATAAAGAAAATTCCCCCTCTGCCTATTTTATTGCTATTTCCTCCGATAGCATAACCATAAATTTCTATCAGACTATTTTTAAAAAAACAATGATTAATTTTAATTTTGTTCATATATGTAAGAAAGCATCGATTCAACCACTTCCCTTGCGGAAACACCGGTGGAATCAATAATTTTTGCATCTTCAGCCGGCTTCAAGGGTGCCAGGGCTCTGCTGCTGTCATTTTTATCCCTTTGCTTCATATCTCTTTCAACCTCTTCCAAAGTTTGGGAGGTCTTTGATTTTATTTCCTGGTAACGCCGAAAGGCTCTGGTTTTATGAGATGCATCCAGGAAAAACTTTATATCGGCATCGGGAAAGACAACAGTGCCCATATCCCTGCCTTCAAATACAACTCCTTTTTCCTTGCCAATATCCCTTTGCAGATTCAGAAGAGACTTTCTTACAACCGCTCTGGCGGAAACTGCAGATGCAAACTTTGTTACTTCAGGAGACCGAATCAGATCGGTTATATCCAAGCCGTTCGATATAATGCGCAAGCACTTTTCATCCCGGATAAAATCAAGTTTTAAATCGGCACAAAGGCCCTCAAGGCCTTTGTCGTCATCGTGACTTATCCCTTTAGATATTGCTTCGTAAGCAACTCCTCTGTAAAGAGCGCCTGTATCGATGTATCTGTATCCCAAACGATCTGCAAGAGCCCGGCTCACCGTAGTTTTGCCTGCCCCTGCAGGGCCGTCTATCGTGATAACCAAATGCTGAAATTTATGTGCTGCCGGTTTAGTGTTAAGCACTTTTTCCAGCGCTTTTATAAACATGACATTTTCATCATGGAGCCCGGCGTTAACACGAATATATTGTGGATATCCATATGATGTCATGGACCTGACAATAACACCGTGGCCGAGCATCTTTTCAAAAACCTCATCAGCGTCTTTCTTAACATCTATAAGAAAAAAGTTCGCTTGGGTTGGAAAATATCTGATACCCAGTCTCTTTAAGGAATCTTGCATAAAATCGATACCTTCATGAACCAGGCTTATTGTCCTTTTCAAGAAGTCCTCATCATCTATGGCTGCAACAGCTCCTGCCTGTGCCAGTGAATTTGCATTAAACGGCAGCCTTATCCTGTTAATAAGGCTTGATATGTCGTCCGGCATAACTCCATATCCGATTCTAAGACCGGCCAGACCGTAAGCCTTGGAAAAGGTACGGAGTGCGACCAGAGGCCTTTTGGAATCGATATAATCAATGCAGTTGGCACAGTTTTGGTCCTTGACAAATTCGATATACGCTTCGTCAACAACAATAATGATTTTGGGGGGAATTCTTTCAAGAAAGCTTTCAAAATCTTTCTTTAATATAATGGTTCCTGTCGGGTTGTTGGGATTGCATAAAAAAATCATCCTGGAGCTTGATGTAAGACTATCTATGATCTTTTCCAGGTCGATTGAAAGTAAATTTAAAGGAACATTTACACAAGTTGCCCCTGCAGAACGCACCATTATATCGTATATCAGAAATGAAGGTTTGGGCAAAATTACTTCATCCCCCGGTTTTAGAAAAGCGCGTGTCAGCATTCCGATTATTTCATCAGAACCGTTTCCTAAAACAATATTCCCGGGCGTCACTCTCAGTCTTTCTGAAATCTTTTCTATAAGATCATGCCCATTACCATCAGGGTAACGGTTAAGTTGTTTTAATGCAGATTGAATAGCCTTTTCAGCCAGGGGGGAAGGGCCGAGGGGATTTTCATTAGAGGCAAGTTTTATTGATTTTTCAATTCCATACTCCCTTTCAAGTTCTTCAAGGGGTTTTCCGGGAACATATGGTTTTATTGATAAAATGTAATCTGGAACGAATAAATTCATATTTTTGCAACCTGACTTCCCAGCCTCCTGGCCTCACAGCCTCCCAGCTTCCTATCCTTTTGGCTTCCCAGCCTCTTCGCCTGCCTTTACAGCTTCCATATTAAGAGGAATAAGCTTTGCTTTTTTTGAAAACTCCTTTTTAACGGATTCACGCAGTATATCAAAGTCAACAATTTTGCTCCGTGCAACAAAAGCAGAAAGGGCAACGATATTTGCCGATCTTACATTGCCAAGCTTTGTTGCAATATCATTAACCGGCACAATTAGTTCATCAACATCGTTGCGACCGGACACTATTGAAATCAGTGAACTGTTTATCAAAATAACTCCGTTCGGTTTTACCACAGGTGCAAATTTTTCCAAAGAAGGACGATTCATGGCTACCAGATGCAACGGATTTCTTATTACAGGAGAACCGATAGGTTTGTCACTTACAACTACGGTGCAGTAAGCTGTACCACCTCGCATCTCAGGACCGTATGATGGAACCCATGCCACCTCCATTCCTTCTTCCATAGCTGCATATGCTAGAATCTTTGCACTTAACAATATCCCCTGACCGCCAAAACCGGCGAACATTACTTCACTTTGCATTATTCCTCCTGATCGGGTGTTTTAAATTCGCCCAGCTGATAATATGGAAGCATTTTCTCTTCAGCCCATTTTACTGCCTCCACAGGAGTAAGACCCCAGTTTGTAGGGCACGTACTCACCAGTTCCACAAAGCTGAAACATCGGCCTTCCATTTGATAGGTAAACGCTTTTTTTAAGGCTTTTTTCGCCCTGTTTATATATTTTGGTTTTAGCACTGTCTGCCGCACTATGTATCCTGGTGTTTGTAAAGCTGCAAGCAGCTCGGCCACCTTGATGGGCATACCCACATCTTCCACATTACGGCCAAAGGGAGAGGTTGTTGTGCGCTGGTCCGGCATTGTTGTGGGAGCCATCTGACCGCCTGTCATGCCATAGACAGCATTATTAACAAAAATTGTTGTAAATTTCTCGCCCCTGTTGGCAGCATGAATAATTTCCCCCATTCCGATGCTTGCCAGATCCCCATCCCCCTGGTAGGTAAAAACCATCAAATCCGGGCGAACCCGTTTAATCCCTGTGGCCATTGCAGGCGCCCGACCATGGGCTGCCTCTTGAAAGTCAAATGTAAAATAATTATAGGCCAAAACAGCGCACCCAACAGGTGCAACACCAACCGTACGACCCCGGATGCCCAGTTCGTCAATAACTTCAGCCACCAACCTGTGAATAACACCATGTGTACATCCTGGGCAGTAGTGCATAATCTGATCGGAAAGGGCTTCAGGTTTTTTAAATGTCTTTCCCATTATATTGCTCTCCTGATTATTGGTGATTATCTATTAATTTTCTTTTTAAACGAGGCAGTTTCAAAATGTTCAATTTCGAAGTCTCCGCTTATCTGTTCAAGATCAAGGAAGGCGAAAATTTTAACCACAGGAATATATTAAGTATTTCGAGGATTAAAATTTGAGCCTGACGCAGATATTGGACAAAAGGGGACGTTTTGAAATTGCCTCAAACATTCAATCCTTTTACCGCATCTATAACCTCTTCAGGTGTAGGTATATCACCTCCGCATTTTCCATACCATGAAACGGGAAGTTTTCCCTGAATAGACATCTGAACGTCCTCCACCATCTGTCCCATACTCATTTCAATGCTTATCACCGCCTTGCAACTATCCTTTTCAGCGGTTTTTCTTACAGCAATTTCCGGAAACGGAAAAAGTGTCTGGGGCCTTATCAATCCTACTTCAAGCCCTTCTTCCTTTAACTGATCAATAGCGGTTTTACATACTCTGCTCATAGTACCGTAACTTACTATGAGAACTTTGTAATCGGAATCTGTGTTATATTTTTCGTATCTGATTTCTTCTTCTTTCATCCGTTCATATTTGGCTTTAAGAACCAGATTGTTTTCATTTAGCTGTTTTGGGTCCAAAAACAAAGATCTGACAAGATTGCGTTTAGTGCTTTTTCTGGTATCCATACCGGTCGTAGCCCAGTCGTCTTTATTGGATGGTTCAGATCCCAAGCTATCCGGGAATTCGACAGGTTCCATCATTTGACCGATCAAACCATCACCTAAAATAATAACCGGGTTACGATATTTTTCCGCCAGGGGGAAAGCCATCATCACCATCTCAACCGCTTCCTGAACACCCGCAGGCGCCATAACAAGTAACCTGCAGCCGCCATGTCCGATTCCTTTTGTTGCCTGGAGATAATCGGCCTGTGACGGAAGGATACCACCCAGGCCGGGACCGCCACGCATAATATTAACAAAAACCGCAGGACACTGGGCAGCCGTAATATAGCTGACACCCTCGCTCATCAAACTTATTCCAGGACTTGACGAAGTAGTAAAAACCCTGGCACCTGCTGCTGCCGCACCAAAAATCATATAAGAGACCGCGACTTCGCTTTCACCCTGCAAAAATACACCACCGACCTCCGGCATACGGCGTGATAGATATTCGGCAACTTCGGATTGCGGTGTAATCGGATAAGCAAAGTAGTTAAGGCATCCTGCCCGGATTGCAGCCTCTCCGATCGCTTCGTTTCCTTTCATTAATACCTTACCCATTTTTTTCCTCCATTTTCTCCATCTCCGCAGTATCCTCGATAATTTCGGTGATGGTTATCGCCATATCCGGACACATTGTGCAGCACATGGCACAATAAATACAATCTTCAGGGCGTGCCTGATACACAGGGAAATACCCCTTGGTAGTTACCTGATCTGAAACTTCTAGGACTTTCTTGGTACATACGGTTACACATAAGCCGCATCCCTTGCATCTGTCAACGTCGATATGATGTTCATATGCCATATATCTTAGCTCCTTAATTTTGATGGCTTCGTAAAAAGTCCCATCTACTGCGTTGTAGCGGTTTTTCAGGCACTCTGCATACTACATGTATTGCCTCGTCCCTGAAAAACCACTACGCCTTGTATATGGAACTTTTTACTTAGCCATCGGCGTTATTCTTTTACGAGTCCATCAATTTTACATGCTGGCGTATACAAATTTCATGTCATTTAAGTTCGACCGCCTTTTTCCATGGCGGCACAAGCTGTCTTTCTATCTTTAAAACAGGGCAGGAAATACGGCTTATATCGATTTCATGGAATATCTGTGATGAAACCGTAATAAATTTTAAATCCAATCCACTCTCTTGAGACAAGAGCTTAACAAACTCGTATCCGCTGTATATATCCTCCGGGCTTGTTTCATCTATCAAATTTGCATTGCCGATAATCCCGTTTATGGTCATTTTTGCAGCAGTTTCGATCTCGCTGCGCATTTTAAGGCAACCTTTCACAGTTTGTGTGAAGGGTCGCAGAGGATTCACAACTTGAAGCATATGAAAACTCTTGCCCTTGAATGCATCAGCAAGAGATGCCAGCACAGTTGCACCGGCATCATCCCCACCTGCGTCAATAATAGTCAGCTCAACCGGATTTTTAATCAAACCGGCAACAACAGGGCTCAGTATGGGAAGATCAGCCTGAAGATACTCCTCCGGCGGCAGCGCCATATTTATCCCAATTTCAGAGAGCTGACTGCGCGCCTCACGCGTTCTAAAGTAAGGGTTAACCAGATCAAGGTCCGCGATTTGAACCTCTACCCCTGAACGTTTTTTATTCACTGCCAGGTTTATGGAAACTTCAGTCTTTCCGCTTCCGTAATTCCCGACAATAACAACGATTCCTTGAAGATTAATTTCTACCAATTTATTTTAATAAAAATATATATGTTACACAATAAACCACTAAAATTTATACGCCATGGCCATAAAAAAACAAACTCTGATTTTTATTTTTTCTTTCACTCTTTGTCAAGCTTTTCAAATATCTTTTTTCAGATATATTCAAAGATTGGTGCCTTAAATAACAATTTCTTTATTTCCCATGGAAATTTGACAAAAAAGATCTTTTACTGATATTCACTTTATAACTCATCAACATAAAGGAAAACAAAAAGTGGTTTCCGTACAAACAGGTCTTGAAAGATTTATTAAAACACCGCCCAAATGGGTTCTTGGAAAACGTCTGGGGCTTTTAAGCAATCAGGCATCGGTTGATAAAGAATTCTCACATGCCCGCGAACTTATCTATAAACACTTTCCTGATAATCTTAAAGCATTATACTCACCTCAACACGGTTTTTTTGCGGAAAAACAAGATAACATGATCGAATCATGCGATATGACCGACCCGGTTTTACAAATTCCCGTATTCAGCCTGTACGGCCAAACAAGAGTGCCCTACAGAGAAATGCTTGACCCCATAGACATCCTTATCATCGACTTGCAGGATGCAGGAACCCGTGTTTACACGTTTATTTATACCATGTCTTTTTGCCTTGAAGCTGCAAAAAAGTATGGCAAAAAGGTTCTTGTCTTAGACAGGCCAAATCCGATTAACGGTATCACGGTGGAAGGCAACTGTTTGTCTCTGGATTATTCCTCTTTTGTCGGGCGATATCCCATACCCATGCGACATGGGTTAACTATCGGAGAACTATCACTTTTATTCAACAACCATTTTGGTATCGGTTGCGATCTTGAATTACTACCCATGAAAAACTGGAAAAGGACTATGTATTTCACAGATACCCGTCTTCCCTGGATTCCTCCGTCTCCCAATCTTCCGACTCCAGCTTCTGCAATGGTATATCCAGGCCAGGTATTGTGGGAAGGAACCAATATCTCCGAAGGACGAGGCACAACCCAGCCATTTGAGCTTTTCGGCGCACCCTTTATCAATACTGAAAAAATTCTTTCAACTTTGGGAGGTAACAAAATTCCCGGGGGCCATCTCAGGCAAACCGTTTTTGAACCCACATCAAACAAATGGAAAAATCAATCGTGCAGCGGTTTTCAAATTCATATAACCGACCCGGATAAATACAGACCCTATATAACTACCTTAAAGCTGCTTCAGGCTGTCATAGCCTGCCATAAACACCGGTTTGAATTTACCAGCCCTCCTTATGAATATGAGTACAGCAAATTGCCAATTGACCTTATAATTGGTGACAGGAAAATACGCCGGCGTATCGAAAAGCTTGATAAAATTGATGGAATAGAAAAATCGTGGAAAAATAAACTTGATGATTTTAAAAAGATTAGCAGCAAGTTTCATTTGTATAAATAAGGTAACCGTTCACAGGTTCAGAGTTCAAGGTTCAGGGGTTGTAGGTTTACCGAAAGGCTGAACAGTTGATTCGTGAGTTCTGAACGGTCTTGCGCCGAAGTGCAAGGTGAGTTCTACGTGTCATCGGTTCAATAATACATGACGAATGTTGAGTTTCAAGACATATGTTCTGGGTTCAACGAAAGAAAGATAACCTTGAACAGTGAACTTTGAACCAGTGAACGCATACAAAAAAGGATTTTAAATGCCTGAAGCAAATAAAAAAGAAACCGGCTGGAAACGCATGCAGTTTAAAAAAAACAAGGTCTGGGTAGCTACAGATAAAAAGAAAAGACCTGTTGTTAAAAACGGCAAAGTATTAATAAAATACCAGCTTAAGCAGGATTACGAGTACTGGGTCCATGCACAAAACGTCGAGCCCATTGATACCGAACAATCTGAGAAATCAGGTAAAAAAAAACCGGCACAAAAAATAAAAGGCAAAACCAAACCTTTTAAAGAACCAATACCTCATGGTGCAGTTTGCATCTTTACGGACGGCGCATCTTCAGGTAACCCCGGACCTTCCGGAATCGGTGTGCTTCTCAAATTTGGAGATCACGAAAAGGAAATATCAAAATACATAGGTCTTGCAACCAATAATATTGCGGAACTTGAAGCAATTAGAACCGGCCTTTCGGAACTGAAAAAGACAGATTTGCCTGTAAGGATTTTTACTGACAGCAGTTATTCTTACGGATTACTCTCCCTGGGCTGGAAAGCAAGGAAAAATCAGGAACTTGTAAAGACTATTAAGGAGATGGCATTAAAATTCAAGGACTTGAAATTTGTTAAAGTAAAAGGCCATGCCGGTCACCTGGAAAATGAACGGGCGGATTTTCTTGCTACATCAGCAATAAAAAACAGGACAAAAAAGGCGGAAGGCACAAATGCGGAAGGCCGAAGATAGATGATTGATGGAGGAGCGCTTTACTCAATGACCGCTTCGCTTAAAGATCGTTCCCTTCGGGAACTTGATGAGCGCTTCGCTTGAAGCTTAAAGGCCGAAGGCCGCTCTTCAAGCCACGTAGTGGTGCTCCTCCAGTCCTGAAAGGACGCTCTTCACTCCCTAATCTTTTTTTAATGTCTCGATCTCTTCTTTCAAACCATCGATCTCTTTTTTGTAATTTTCGACTTCCTCATCCTTCCCGGTTACAACGCTTTCATCTGTTTCGTCCTTCTTCCATGTATCTTTAATTTCATCAAAACCAAGATATATGGCCAAACCGCCCCCAAGCAAAAGCATTATAGCTATAGTGCCCTTTAAAACCATTAAAAACGGTCCCCACCAGATCACCAGACCGATCAGGCCCAATGCCGCTGCTACAGCGCCACCAATTAGTATCTTCATTTAAATTATCCTCCTTTGAGACCTTGCAAAACGGCACTTTTTACCCGATTTCTGTGTTAGGCTCAAATTTCGGCACGCAGTGAAGCTTTAGCGCTATCCTCGAAATATTACATATATTCCTGTGGTTGAAATTTTCGTCTTCCTTGAACTCGAATAAAAATTACCATTTTTCAAAGGTCTCCTTTATTTTTCAATTTTTTGGTGTTCGAAAACTGACAAAATAAGACCGGATATACATTTTTGCAAGCAGGTCAATTCCGGTTGAAATAGCACAACTCATTTTCGAACACAAGAGCAATTGCGCATGGACAAACCTTGATGGCGTCGTAAAAAGTCTCATCTACTGCGTTGTAGCGGTTTTTCAGAAACTCGACATACTATATGTATAGTCTCGTCCCTGAAAAACCGCTACTCCTTGTATATGAGCCTTGGAACGATGCCATACGGCGCTTATTAAAAGACTTTTTACGAAACCGTCAACCTTTATTTTCAATAATCAAGAAAATATTGCAAACAGAATTATATTCTGTTAGCTTTTATAAAATTATATATCACAAACAGACCCATATTACCCTGGCCTCAGCCTGTAATATTTATTAAGTTATGCCAAAAATAAAAAAAATGAATATAAGAGAACGAATCGACCGCATCCTGGAGGGTACACATAACCACTTTAGCTGTTTCTTTCCTGGAAATTCCGGTTTTTTTTCATCAGCAATACTTAAACTTTTCTTCTCAGGCGTTAAGGTGAGAAAAAGCCAGTCTTCGACCATTGAGAAAGTCCCAAAAGATGCCATTATCATATATGCTACAAAGCACAAAAGTAAATTTGACTATCTTTTTTATCACACACGCTATAAGCTTTACGGCCTGCCATATCCTGAAATAGGCTTTGATTATAAAGTTCTCTTGTGGCAGCCTGTTACCCGAATATATAAAATTCTTCTGGCACATCTTGATTTTTTCTTTAAAAATATGACCTTGCCTGATCCTTATGGCAGTGGATATATCAGGAATGAATTGATAGATGGCCGTACCGGTTTTTTATCAATAGTCGAAAAAAAGGGCTTTTATCTTAGGTTTGTCAAAGCAAAGACGGATCCGATCCGATATCTTATTGAAATGCAGAAATCGATAGACCGTCCGATTTACATCATTCCTCAACTAATGTTCTTTAGCAAAAATCCCCATCGATCACACCCCACAATAATTGAAATACTCTTTGGGCCGGAAGATAAACCCGGGAAATTAAGACGCCTCGCAACTCTGTTTAAAAATCCCGGAAAAGTCTTTGTGGAAACATCCGAACCGGTCAATCTGATGCAATTTCTTGAAAATCCGAAAAATCGCGACAAGGACGTTGAACACCAGTCTTTATCCTTAAGGCGTGATCTTCTGATTCAATTCAATCGTCATCGTCAGAGTATTACAGGACCAGTCCTTAAATCAAGGGAGGAACTCAAAGAAAGTATCCTGACAAATGAACGGCTTCAACAATTCATGGAAAGTCATTCCAAATCGCGTAATATACCAATACGGGAAGTTAGAAAGAATGCTGATGAATATCTTGAAGAAATTGCCGCAAAATACAGTCCCGGCTTGATAAAAATAGTAGAGGTTGTGGCCGGATGGATTTTAAGGGCAATGTTTGAGGATGTAATAGTCAATACCGACGGCATAGATAAACTAAAGGCCATGTCTCAAAAGGGGCCGCTGGTCCTTATCCCAAACCATAAAAGCCACGTTGACTACCTGATATTATCATATCTTCTTTACCATAGCAATATGCCCTGCCCGCATATTGCAGCAGGAAAAAATCTTTCATTCTGGCCCATAGGCCCCCTTTTCCGTGGAGGAGGCGCTTTTTTTATAAGACGGACTTTCAGAGGAGCTGTCCTTTACTCAAAAGTGTTTTCCGAGTACATTTATAAGCTCCTTCAAGAGGGCTTTAATATAGAATTTTTTATCGAAGGCGGCAGAAGTCGAACAGGCAAACTTATCCTTCCAAAGCTGGGGCTTTTGTCTATTCTTCTCGATGCTTATAAAAACGGAGCCTGTGAGGACATGATATTTGTACCTATTTACATAGGATATGACCGTGTCCTTGAAGAAAAGTCATATATTAATGAACTCGAGGGAGGACAAAAGGAACCCGAAAACTTTCTGCAGGTCATCAAGGCAAGAAAATTTTTAAAAAAAAGGTACGGAAAAATATACATCCAGTTTCATGATCCCATATCCCTTAATGAACTTTTATTGCACTACGGATCTTCCCTTACAGATATGATACCTAAGGAAAAGAATGCCTTCTGCCGCAATTTGGGACACAGGGTGATAAATTCCATAAACAGTGTTACTGTTGTTACTTCTTACGGTCTGGTTGCAAGCGCTATTTTAAACTGTTTAAAAAAGAAATTTTCTTATGAACATTTAAAATCCCATTTTGAGACATACGTGAAATACCTTCAAACCCAGGATGCCAAACTTGCCGATACACTTCTTCAAGATCACGGTCATGCCGTAAAGCACGCCCTTGATGCCTATGTACAAAGAAAATTCATCGAGCCGATTTCAAAAGAACAGGAAAACCATGATTTAGAAACTGAATATACGGTCAATGAAAGTAAAAGACCCGGCCTGGAATATTATAAAAACAACTGTATTGCCTTTTTTATACCGGCAGCCTTTACTGCAATTGAAATCCAAAAAAAAGATACATTCCAGTTTTCAGCTTCCGACCTCCATTCCGGTTATGCTTTTCTACAGGAATTTTTTAAAAATGAATTTGCTTATGACATTGACAAAACACCGGAATACTTCGTACGAAAAAGCCTTAAGGCATTTATTGATGAACCCATACTCACGCCTCATCAAACACTACCGGATACATATAATATGACACCCACGGACTTAAAAAAGTTAAAGCTTTTTTCCGGTTTCCTGAAAACATATTTTGAATCATATCTGATTGTATTAAACTTCTTGAAGCGAAACCCTCAAAACTCCATAAACGCAAAAGAGCGTCTGAAAAAAATTGAAGCAAGGGGCTATCGCATGTATAAAAGGAAAGAAATCGAACGGAAAGAAGCCCTCTCAAAAGTCACCTATCAAAATGCGATCGACTTCTTCAACAGCCGGGGCGTAAAAGGTTCAGATAATAAAGAAAAGATCGATTTTTATGCCGATAGAATACAAGAATATATGAACAATCTGTAACTATAGACCTCGTTATTTACTTTATAAAAATGATCGTATGCCTTGATATACCGCTGGATTGCAAATAAATTGGACACCAAATCGGTCTTGGTTATAAGGTTCCGGGTTCAAGGTTAAGCGCTTCACTCTTGTTCCTTACCTAATTGATTCTATTGGTTTAATACCATGGGGGATAAACCTCTGAACCTGTGAACTGTGAACCTTTTAAACCCGCTTGCAGCAGAGTTGGAAACAGAGGTTTTTGTCCAAAATATTTCTCCATAATCTGTCATAAATTACAAGGTCTAAACTATGAAGTCTATGATACTTGCCGCAGGAATGGGCACGCGGCTTCTTCCCCATACTGAAGACACACCAAAACCGCTGTTCCCTGTTGCAGGACTCCCTCTTTTGCATATCACCATACATGCTTTAAAACGCGCCGGTTCAACAGCAATTATCATAAACACACATCACTTGTATCAGAAGATAGAATTCTTTATCGATAAGCAAAAATACGGAATACCTGTTTATACCCGCCATGAGCCTGTAATTCTCGGCACCGGGGGAGCTATAAAAAATGTGATCGATTTCTGGGATGACCGGCCATTTATGGTAGTTAACAGTGATATTGTTACCGATATTGACCTGGAAAAAGTTTATGATTATCACTTAAGTCATAAATACCCGGTGACCCTGGTTCTTTACGACTGCCATGAGTTCAACTCGGTTTCCGTCAATAAAGGATCTTTTATTACAGATTTTGATAACGGTTCTGACGTATACTCAACTGACAAACTGACCTTTACCGGCATACAGGTTCTTGATCCTGAAGTTTTAGAATTTATACCGGACAATGTCTTCTCCAGCATAATCGACGTGTATAAAAAGATGATATCAAGGGGAAGAAAGATCAAGGCCTTTATTTCAAAGAAAGACTACTGGAAAGATATCGGGACTGTGAAAAGTTATAAGAAAGCTGTTTTTGATAAGATGGCTACCGAAGCTTTTAACCAGGCCTTTTCCGAAAACACGCAAAATGAGATTAAACAAAAGAAGCTGAAAGGAGACGGGTCTGAAAGAAAGTGGTACCGGCTGACTGCAAAGGACCGTATGCTTGTTATGGTAGATCACGGAATCAGAGAGAACAGGGGAACCTGCGAAGTTGACTCATTTGTCTCCATAGGCCGTCATCTTTATGATTCCAGGATACCCGTACCAAAGATTCATTTGTATGATACCTTCTCAGGCCTTGTCTTCCTTGAGGATTTAGGAGATATAAATCTTCAAACATTAATCCAAAAAGCTGAAAGCCGGAAAGATATCTTTGCCCATTACAAAGTTGTTATAAATAATCTTATTGACCTTTCTGTTTCCGGTGCGATAAATTTTAATTTGTCCTGGACTTATCAATCACCTGAATACGATAAAAATCTTATAATGGAAAAGGAATGCCGCTATTTTGTAGAAGCCTTTCTATCAGGATACCTTGGTATCAATATTAGCTTTAAGGAGCTTAAAGAAGAGTTTTCAGCTCTTGCTGATAAAGCACTCGAATCATCAGTTATTGGTTTTTTGCACAGAGACATGCAGTCTCGCAACATTATGGTAAAAAACGGCAGATACTATTTTATCGATTTTCAGGGTGGACGTATGGGGCCGATCCAGTATGATCTTGCATCTTTGCTGATAGATCCATATGTAAATATCCCCTCCCCTGTTCAGGATCAACTCCTTGATTACTGTATTGAAAAGCTTTTATCTTCTATTGATTTTGATCCCGATAAATTTCGTACCTGTTTTAAACATTGTGCCCTGACGCGAAACCTTCAGATGCTCGGAGCTTTTGGATATTTGAGCAGAAATATGGGAAAAACCTATTTTGAAAAATATATCCCCAGAGCTGTTGAAACGTTAAAAAAGAATCTTTTTTCTCTTTCCGGCCTTCAATTACCAAAATTAACGTCGGTTGTTAAAAAAATAGTAACTCAGGTTTAAAGTTCCTGGGTTCACGGTTCAGGGTTAAACATATGAGTCGATAGAGTTAAACTTATAAACTATGAGTTATCTGGGCTCATCATGTCACTCAGAATACACCAAACCTTGAACTTTGAACTCTGAACCTGAGTCGTTACAAAAAATATATTAAAAAAGTTAAAACCACATAAAATTAAAAAGCTTTAAGGAGATTTAAAATGAACCCAATCAAAGTCATGGTAAACGGTATACCCGGCAATATGGCACAGGTGGTGGCAAAACACGCTCTTGTTGACGACCGCTTCGAACTCATCCCGTATTCACTCACCGGCCCTGAAATCACGGTATCCGAATTCGATTTAGAAACTATCACTATCCGGCTGATCCATCCGGAACTGCGGGAAAAAGAGATAATTGAGATAATAGAAAAATACACCTCTTTTATCAGCATCGATTATACACATCCCACAGCCGTTAACAGCAATGCTGAATTTTACTGTAAAACAGGCCTGCCTTTTGTTATGGGAACAACGGGCGGAGACAGAAATATCCTTGAAGAAACGGTGAGATCATCGGCCATCCCTGCCGTCATTGCGCCGAATATGGCTAAACAGATTGTCGGATTCCAGGCGATGATGGAGTATGCATCAAAAACGTTTCCGGATCTTTTTAAAGGTTATTCACTTACAATTAAGGAAAGTCATCAAAAAGGAAAAGCAGATACAAGCGGTACTGCCAAGGCAATGACAAGGTATTTTAATGCGGTGGGCATCCCCTATTCTGAAAGCGATATCATAAAGGAACGCAACCCCGAAACCCAAATGAACGCATGGGGTATACCAGAGGAATACCTGACCGGCCATGGATGGCATACATACAGTCTTGTTTCAGATGATAAAACAGTCCACTTTGAATTCATCCACAACGTAAATGGGAGAGATGTCTATGTCCAGGGCACCCTTGATGCCGTATCTTACCTGTCGAAGAAAATAGAAGAAGGTGCAGCAGGAAGTGTATTTACAATGATTGATGTGCTGAAAGGGGTATAGAACTTGCTGTTTACTGACTCGTTTGACCGCCCATGCCGCGTTTGCTTTCCTCAACCGACCTTTGTTTTTCAACAACATGATCGAGGCGCTCAAGCGCCCCTTCATAATCGGGGTCTATTTCAAGTATAATCCGATACTGTTCCGCCGCTTTTTGCAATTGCCCGGTTTCTTCATAAAAAGATCCTAAATATTCCCTGAAAACTATATCTTGCGGAGCAAGGCGAACCGCCTTTAATATTTCTTTTTCAGCCGGGGCATATTCCAGGCGTCTCTGGTAAGATCTCCCGAGGCCGAAATAATTATCCGCATTGCCCGGGTTTGTCTTCACCCCCCGCTTGAAAGCTTGAATAGCTTCTTCCACCTGATCAATCTCAAGATAGGCCTCACCCAGGTTGTAGTAAATCTGCTCTGTTCGGTACTTCAGTTCAATTGCTTTTTTATAGAATGATATTTCGCGATAATGATCACCAACCTGACCATAAGCATATCCAAGGTGATACCAGGCAAGGGCATTTGAAGGATCTTTTTTTATAAGCCGTTCATAAAGAAGAATGCCTTTTTGAAAGTCCCCACGTACCATGGCCGCTTCAGCTCTTTTATCGGTCTCGTATCTCTTTTTAAAAACTGTGGATTCTACTGCTACCTGCTTCGAGCAACCGGCACCGGAAAAAAGAACCGCCAGACAGGAAGCAAGACTCAATACCCGGAAAAAAAATGATTTTTCTAAATTAGAGTGCATATAAATCGTTTCAACCTAATTCAACCTCTTATTAATATCTGATCCCATTATATAAATTAAAAAGATCATCGCGACAAAGATGCTCTGTTTCATTAAAAAATGCTGAAGACCTCTGCATCTTCCACTGGTCTTTATGAGTATTAACATTATAATAAACGGAAGGGAATACCTTTACATCCAAACTTTTAAGAAAATTTATTGTATCCTCTATTTCTTCCTTTGTTTGACCTGGAAGTCCAAGTATAAAATAGGACCTTACATTCATGCCGAGGTCTTTTGCAATATTTGCAATATCTGCAAATTTTTGCGAATTAAAAGGCCTGCCATATATCTTTTGCAACTGCTCAGAGTAACTTACCAGTGAAATATTTAATTCTCCAAAGCCTGCCTGTTTCATTAAATTTAATATCTCTTCATCAAGTTGTTCAATAGAAATACCGTTCATGGCAGTAAAATCAAGACCAACATCATGTATTCTTTGAAAATTATACAGCTCTTTTAATAATTCAGCGGCCCTTGACTTCAGGGCAAAGATATTATCATCCTCAAAATTGATGATCTTTACATTAAACTGTTTTATGCACTCATATATTTCAGACAGGACTGATTCAATATTTCTGACCCTGTAACTGTTTCCCCAGATAATTCTTCCTGTGCAGAAATCGCATCTGTTTGGGCACCCTCTTGAGGTTATCATTGATACAGCACGCGTCCTGTACATTTTAAAATCGCGTTCTTTAAGAAATTCTCTTGAAGGAAAAGGCATTGTATTAATATCTCTAATATTATTTTTTCCTGTCTTAATTATTTCATCTTTCACAAGGTATACCAGGTTCGGAACTTTTAATAGATCTTTGTTATTTATCAGAGAATCCAGCAATTGCACTGAGCTTTGCTCACCTTCACCCCTAATTACAAAATCAACATCAAGATTCCGTAAATAATATTCCGGATAAAGCGCTGCGTGATATCCTCCGACAACTATTTTTGAAAGGGGGTTTAATCTTTTAATTATATGAATAATCTCATCAGTTTCCTGAAAGTATGGAGTAAATAATGATGATATGAAATATATATCGGCGTCAGTTGATTTAATTTGTTTTTCTATTTCCTGAAAGGTTAATCCAAAATGATAGTAATTTTTAAAAGGAAATGAAAGAGCAGGGTTGCTGTTTGAAATATATTTATCCAGGTAAGAAAATTCATTTGGGATTGGAAGTTTATGTTTTTTGGGTGAATGGCAATTTATGAATGAAACATTATGTCCTGCGGATTTTATTGAGGCAATTATATATAAGATGCCTATAGGCTGGCGCCTAATGGACGTTGAATAAAAATCCTGAATAGGGGGATTAATAAAACAGATTCTCACTATCATTACCAATATATGAGGTAGAGTATAGAGCAGGCCACTCAGCCTGCCCTCTACTCTACCCTATTTCTTGTTAATTTTATAACAATTTATTCATAAATAGTCAAAAGTGGACTTGGTATTTTTCCTTTATTTGACATAACCGGGAGACTATTTAAAAACAATCCCTGTTTTAACACTTGCACTAAATATTGCTAAGCCCTATTATGGCTTCCCATGTAAATCTTTGAGACCTTTGAAAAATGCTCAATTTTGTTCAAGTTCAAGGAAGGCGAAAATTTTAACCGCAGGAATATATGGAATATTTCGAGGATAGCGCTAAAGCTTCACTGCGTGCCAAAATTTGAGCCTGACACAGAAATTGGGCAGATAAGCGCAGACTTCGAAAGGGAGTGTTTTTCAAAGGTCTCTTCTTTGATTTGCTTTTGCCAACCCTATACTTTGGAGTTTAAAATTATGAAAATTAAGCATGTAACGATCTTATTAGGACTTCTACCATTAGTCCTGCTGTGGGCAGCTATCTCTATATATCCCAACTGGTTATGGTTCCAAAACCTTAACTTCGCGCCCGTATTCTGGACCATGGTACTGGGTAAATTCGGACTCGCTACGGTGATCTGGCTTCTTTTGATCATCATGCTGTCCGTCAATCTTTACGCAGCTCAACATTTTCACCCTTTAAGCGAACAAAGGACCGCTGAGATAGGTGGGATGCCTGTATCCGGCAGGACCTTGAACACTATCATCCTGGCCGCAATCCTGATAGTTAGTTTTGTTATTGCGTCAAGCGGCTCTGCACACTGGAACATGGTGCTTAGCTATCTAAACCAGCAACCCTTTGGCAGCACTGATCCTGTATTTAACAAAGACATCGGCTTCTACGTGTTATCTCTTAACATAAACACGACTGTCAGGGAAGAGTTGATTCGCATCATTTTCTTTGCAGGTCTTGTGACCGACATCTCGTATTTCAAAAACGGCGGGCTTC
>DAOWEJ010000114.1 GCA_030638575.1 Deltaproteobacteria bacterium
ACCGATAATTTTAGCTGTAAATTCCCGCTCATCCTTTAACACGACTTTAATAATCCCGGCATTTGCAATTACATGAGAATTGGTGATAATTATACCACGGGTTCCGTCAATAATTACCCCGGAACCAAGACTGCTTCTTTTAGATTTCTGTCTAAAACCATGATCGAAAAAATCTTTAAAAAAAGAATCAAAAAAAGGATCGAGGTTATAATCCGAAAAAGGATTACTGTGACCTTTAACAGTGTATTCAGAACTGATATTTACAACGGAAGGACTTGCTTTACGCACAGCCTTTACAATAGGGGTTTCCCTGTTATTTTCTGCTGCGACGGTTAAATATGGGAAATAAAACAACACAAAAAATGTTGTAAAAAGGGTTTTAATAAGTAGAATGTATTTATTATATAGTTGTCTTTTTAGCATAGGTGTTTGTAAATTTGTTTTACGAGTTAAAATATTTGTAGCCGTTCACGGCTTGAAACTTGAAATTGGAAAGTAGAAATTCGGGGGAGATGACCCATGCTTCGCCTCTGGCTACGCAGGGCAAGACCCAGGCACAACCGTGAACCGTGAACTGACAACTGTGAACTGTTATAAAGCATGAAGGCCAAATTTCCAATTTCTATTTTCTAATTTCAGCGCTCCGTGAATGCTTACAATAATCAAAAGTAATCGTATTTATGAGTACGTGACCTAAGCACCCCATGTCTTTATTTAAATTAGTTTCAGATTTTACACCAAAAGGCGATCAGCCAAAGGCCATAGATGAGCTTAGTCATAATATCTTATCAGGAAAGCGACACCATGTTCTGCTTGGCGTAACAGGGTCAGGAAAAACATTCACCATGGCCCATGTTATTGCAAAGGTTGAAAAGCCGGCCCTTGTAATTGCCCCTAATAAAACTCTTGCCGCACAGCTTTATAATGAATTCAAACTTCTTTTTCCTAAAAATGCGGTTGAATATTTTGTCAGTTACTACGATTACTACCAACCCGAAGCCTACATTCCTTCCAGTGATACATATATCCAGAAAGATTCATCCATAAACGAAATGATAGACAAATTGCGCCACAGTGCAACAAGATCGCTTCTTTCACGCAGAGATGTTGTTATAGTAGCCAGCGTATCCTGCATATTCGGGATAGGCGCACCCGAAGATTACCTTTCCATGCGTATTGATATTGAAGACGATACACAAGTCCTTCGAGACAAACTCCTTTTAGATCTTGTCAAAATGCATTACGAACGCAACGATTTTGATTTTCACAGGGGAGTCTTTAGAGTAAGGGGTGACCGGGTTGAGATATTTCCGGCTTATGAAGAAAATAATGCAATCCGTGTTGATTTTTTCGGAGACCAAATTGAAAGCATTTCAGAGATAGATTCCTTAAGGGGTACTGTTAAAAAAAGGTTGAAAAGCATAACTATATTTCCAGCGAGCCATTATGTTACAAATAAAAGAAAATTAAAAAGGGCGACTGAAACGATCATAGAAGAATTAAAAATTAGGATCGAATATTTCAGAAATGAAAATAAGCTTATTGAAGCCCAGAGGATAGAAGAGCGAACGAATTTTGACCTTGAGATGATGCAAGAGCTCGGATACTGCAATGGAATAGAAAATTATTCCCGTCATTTGACACAAAGAGCACAAGGTGAGCCATCTCCAACCCTGATTGACTATTTTCCTGATGATTTTCTTGTATTTCTCGATGAGAGTCATATCGGATTACCTCAACTGCGGGCTATGTATAAAGGGGACAGATCACGCAAGGGAACCCTTGTTGAATACGGATTCAGGCTTCCTTCCGCTCTTGATAACCGCCCTTTGAAGTTTGACGAATTCAAATCAAAAATTAAACAGGCTGTATATGTATCAGCGACTCCCTCGGATTATGAACTTGAAAGGGGAAAAGAGGCTATGGTAGAGCTGATAGTTAGACCAACAGGTCTCATCGATCCGAAAATTGATGTTCGAAGTGCGGAAAACCAGGTAGATAATCTTTTTGAAGAAATATTAATACGTCAAAAAAGGGAGGAAAGAGTACTCGTAACAACGCTGACAAAGAGAATGGCGGAAGATCTTACGGAATATTATTCCGATTTGGGGATAAGGGTACGTTATCTTCATGCAGACATTAATACTCTTGAAAGGATGGACATAATAAGAGATCTTAGATTGGGTAATTTTGATGTCCTTATAGGGATTAATCTGCTTCGGGAAGGGCTCGATTTACCGGAAGTTTCACTTGTTGCCATTCTTGATGCTGATAAAGAGGGTTTCCTGCGTTCAACACGATCTTTGGTTCAGACATGCGGACGGGCTTCAAGAAATATTAACGGCACGGTAATAATGTATGCCGACCGGGTTACAAAGTCGATGCAAGGAGCGATGGATGAAACGAACCGTCGTAGAAAAATCCAGGAAATCTATAATAAGAAATATAAAATTACACCTGAAAGCATTAAAAAAGATATATCAACGGTCTTTGCATATGAAGATCAAACTTACGCTGAAGAGGCGGACAGGGTGTCGGAAGATGTTGCCCGATTCGAAACTTTGGATCAATTAGAAGATGTCATTAAATCCCTGGAAGAAGATATGAAAAAAGCGGCAAAGGCACTTGAATTTGAAGAGGCCGCAGAAATCAGAGACAATATCAAAGAGCTAAAACAATTAATTGTATTAGACGGTGAAATCAGTACTAAATAAAAGTCAGACAATATCCGACATCCAGGATAAAGTATCCAGGGTTTCAACCGGCCCCGGTGTTTATCTTATGAAAGATTCGGCGGATGAAATCATTTACGTTGGTAAAGCCCGCAACCTGAAAAAGCGGCTTTCCTCATATTTTATTAGACCTGCTCAAACGGACATAAAAACAGGAGTACTGGTTAAAAAGATCTCAAGCTTCGATACTATAGTAACAGGCAGTGAAAAAGAAGCCCTGATTCTCGAATCTACTTTAATTAAGCGTCACAGACCCCGTTATAATGTTATTTTGAAAGATGATAAGCGGTATCCCTCCCTGTGTCTGGGCTCCAAACATCCATATCCCAATTTAACTATAGTTCGAAAAATAAAGAAAGACGGCACTCTCTATTTTGGTCCCTTTGTATCATCCATTGCGGTTCGACAGACGCTTAAGATAATCGACAAGACTTTTAAGCTTCGAAAGTGTAAAGTAAAGGATTTTAAAACCAGAACAAGGCCCTGCATCAACTACCAGATGCTAAGATGTCTTGCGCCTTGCTGTCTTGATGTTGATAAAAAGGTTTATGAGGAAATAGTTAAGGAAGTTGTCTGGTTTCTGAAAGGAAGAACTCCCGACCTTATACAAAAAATAAAAAACGAGATGATAAATGCGTCAAAGAAACAGGATTATGAAAGTGCAGCGATGCTAAGGGACAAGATATTTGCCCTTGAAAAAACCATTGAAAAACAAGTAGCTGTTTCAACCGATTTCATAGACAGGGATGTAATCGGTATCTCCAGGTCTAATGAACTTACCTTGATAACGGTACTAATCGTCCGCAGAGGTTTTCTTATAGGAACTCGAAATTTTATATTTGCAGAAACCATGTCAAACCACGGGGAAATTATCGGAACATTTATCAGACAATATTATGAAAAAGAACCTTTTATTCCAAAAGAGATACTATCTCCAGTATTTTTAGAGGATATGCTCCTTATCGAAGATTGGCTTAAGAATATAAAGGGAGAAAAAGTAAATATTCTTTGGCCAAGAAGGGGAGAAAAGGCAAGCCTGTTGGAAATGGCGGCCAGAAATGCACAAATGAGTCTGAGAGAACATATTGCTTCCCTTTCAAGTGACATAGATATGCTTAACCGGCTCCAAAAAAGACTTAAAACAGACAGACTGCCGGAGCGAATAGAATGTTTTGACAATTCCAGCATATCAGGGAAAGAACCGGTTGCCGGCATGGTCGTTTTTGAAAAGGGAAAATCGAAAAAGCCGTTTTACCGTAAATACAAAATCAAACATGTTTTTGAACATGACGATTATGCATACATGGATGAAGTATTGAGAAGACGTTACGGCAAAGGAAAAAATATGAAGCCGTATCCTGATCTTTTAATAGTGGACGGAGGAAAAGGTCAACTTAATATTGCCCTGTCTGTAGTAAAGGATCTTAAGATAGAAGGTCGTTTTGATATCATAGGGATCGCTAAGAAAGATAATAATAAAGGCGAAGTTCAGGATAAAGTTTACAAGCCCGGAAGGGCCAACCCTGTTAATTTTGGAAAAGAACAGGACCTTCTGCTTTTCCTGCAAAGAGTAAGGGATGAGGCACACCGTTTTGCGATCTCTTTTCACAGGAAGCGTCGCAGCAAAACATCTATACGCTCTATTCTTGATACGATTCCAGGTATAGGGGAAAAAAGGAAAAAAATACTACTTAAACATTTCGGAAGTATTAAAAAGATCCGGGCAGCATCAATAGAGGAACTACGAGCTGTGCCCGGCATGAACAAAATAGCAGCAGAATCAGTGGCAAAAAAGCTGGGAGGCTGGGAGGTTAGGAAGCGGGGAGGCTAAAAGGCTATGAGGCCAGGAGGCTATGGGGAATACACCTTCCAAGCTTCCCAACCTCCTAGCTTCCTAGCTTTTAAGCTTTTTTAGCAATTCCTTAAGTTCTTGCACTGCGGCGGCTGATTTCTGAAGGGCTGCATTCTCTTCTTCAGTAAGGTCAATCTGAATAACCTCTTCGATACCTGTTGCACCCAGTTTAACCGGAACTCCTATAAAAAGGTCGTTTATCCCATACTCTCCTTCAAGATATGCAGCACATGGAAGGATTTTTTTCTTGTCCTTTAGGATCGATTCGGCCATTTCAACTGCTGCTGATGCAGGCGCATAATACGCACTCCCTGTTTTCAAAAGCCCGACTATCTCTGCGCCACCATTGGCGGTTCTTTCTACCATAGCGTCAATCCGGTCTTTTGGAAGCAGTTCTGTAATAGGTATGCCTGCAACAGTGGAATATCGAGGAAGCGGAACCATTGTATCGCCGTGTCCGCCCAGAACAAATGCATGTGTGTTTTCAACTGATACATTAAGCTCCATTGAAATAAACGCTCTAAACCTTGCCGAATCCAAAACACCCGCCATACCAATTACTCGTTGTTTAGGGAATCCGCTTGTATCAAAGGCAACTTGGCACATGGCATCAAGGGGATTGCTTACAATAATTAAAACAGCATCAGGTGACATGCCGGCGATTTGCTCGGTAACATTTTTCATGATTCCGGCATTAGTGCTTATAAGGTCATCACGACTCATGCCGGGTTTTCTGGGAATGCCTGCTGTAATAATTACAACATCAGACCCTTTTGATGCTTCATAATCGTTGCTGCCTGTAAGATGTGCATCATGCTTTTCAATGGGTGCCGCTTCAGAAAGATCCAAGGCTTTGCCCTGCGGAACTCCTTCAATGATGTCAACTAAAACAACATCGCAAAGCTCTTTTTCAGCAAGCCGCTGGGCAGCTGTGGCGCCGACATTGCCAGCCCCCACCACAGTAACTTTCTTGTCCATAATATGCTCCTTCTTAATTTGGTTGATAACAAAAACTTTTCGCTTGCCACTTTAGATTTATGCTTCGTTTAAACCTGATGGCGTCGTAAAAAGTCTCATCTACTGCGTTGTAGCGATTTTTCAAAGACTTTTTACGAGAGCATCAAACCTGTTTGTCCAGGTTAGGTCTAAATTAAAAAAATAATCGATAACATAATTTTGATTATTGTCAACATATTTATATGATTCTCTATATTGACATAAGCAGCTAAAACAGGATATACTAACAAAATTATATAAAGACCTTTCCTTTTTAGAAATTTCAGTTGACATTATGAAGTTTCATGAAGTATTCTGATACTTTATTCGGCTTTCCCCTGCTTATAGAAAGAATACGATGACAAAATAAATAATGAAAAAGATTAAATCATTATTACAGGAAGCAGAGGTATACCGTGTACAGGGGTTGTTGCAAGAGGCAATGCAGAAATATAAAACTGCTTCTGAATTAATCATGAAAACTAATCAGATTAAAAGCAAACAAAACCTGATCCATGTCATCTCGAAAAAAATACGCGCTCTAGAAAATGATTTTGACAAATCAAAAAAAAAACAGGCATCACAAAAGATGTCAAAAAAATCACAAGACCTTGTCAAAAGTAAGTTTTCATTTTCAAAGGGAATGGGCAAAGATGAAGCAGCACTGGAAGGGGCGATTGCACTTGCAAAATTCGGGCAATACAAAAGAGCTTTGTCAGAATTTAATAATTTACTTACGATAGATTCCATTCGTCTTGACGCAGCTAAGAATATAATAAGGTGTTATATGGCGCTGTCCTCTCCGGATAAGGCCATTGATCAATTTAAGGAATGGATATCAAGGAATCAGCTTAACTCTGATCAATTAAAAAAAATTCACTTTTTTCTTGAAAATAGTTTAAAAAAAAGTGGTATAAAAATAGCTCTTCCTGAAATTAAAGAGCCAGACCTTCCTGATTACATGGAATTTGAAGAAGAGGAGGAAGATGTTCTTGATATAAGTTCTATAGGAATAATTGTGGATAGAGGGTCACAAAAAGGAAAGGTAGTTGAACTTGACGTAAGTTTCCAGACAGGAAATATTATAAATGTTATAACATCTAGCAAGGAACGGGCGCTTATTGAAATTCTCAGAGTTGGTTTCAGGATAAATGATATTCAATTTTACTCTCCCATTGCCATATTCAAGGGTTCGGGTATTGTTTCCGCTATGACGCGGATAAACTCGGGACCCAAAAAAGGGGATTATAGTCTTGATATCAAAGTTGTAAGCTCATAAAATAGGTGCAAATTCTTTTCGTCTGGTTTATATATAGATGGATCATCTCCCAAAGAGTTGGTCGTTTGATCAGGGTTCGAGGATTCAAGGGGTCAAGGGTTCGAGTGAAAATGAACGAAAAACAAATACATACAGAAAAATTACTGACTCTTGGAACCGTCTTTTTATATAGACATACTTTGAAAATATTAAGGAGTAAGGACAGAGAAAACGCAAGTGTTTATGTCATCTGTATCAAGCCGTTTGCATTCACTTGAACCCTTGACCCCTTGAATCCTCGAATCCTCTTCTCCAACTAATTTGGAGAAGAGCCAAATATATAAGTTCAGAATGGAAAGCTACATATAGAGACCTTTGCAAATCGGGCAAAAATTACCATTTTTCAAAGGTCTCATATAACATTTGGCAGATAATTCATTGTTATTTAGTCAAAACAGGTATAGAAAACTTACATTTGGAGCTGTGTTCTATGGCTATTGTTAATTTGAAAAAGCGTGAGATAGAGTGTAAAATTGTCTATTATGGACCTGGCAGGTGTGGAAAAACGACAAATCTTGAATATATTTACAAGTCATATAAAAAGCAGGTGAGAAGTGAGATGGTTTCAATCAACACTGATGGTGATCGAACCCTCTTTTTTGATTTTCTTCCAATGGAACTTGGAAAAATGAAAGGGTGTGAAGTGAGGGTCCATTTATATACAGTTCCCGGTCAGGTACAATATACATCCACACGAAAGCTAGTTCTAAGAGGAGTTGATGGTATTGTTTTTGTTGCCGACTCACTTGAAGTCAGGCGTGAAAAAAACATGCTTTCCCTGAAAGATCTACATCGAAACCTGAAAGAATATGGTTTAAACATTTTAAAAATTCCCCTGGTTATGCAGTATAATAAACGGGATCTTGCAAAGGAAGGCATTCCGCTGCTGCCTATTAAGCAAATGGAGAAAGATTTAAACCGGCAACTCAAGGTTCCTTCCTTTCCTGGCAGCGCGGTAACAGGGGAGGGTGTGGGAAAATCTCTGCAGGCTTGCTTGAAGTTAACCCTGCAACACTTAAAAAAAGAACTTAACTGGGACCAGTAAAAAATCGGATATGAATAAAAAAGTCGTCTTTTCAGGAAAACTTGACTTTTTAAATCTTGGAGAGCTTTTGCAGATACTTGGCACTAACAACAGCAGTGGAATATTGCGCATAACGAGCAAATACGCAGAGTCGCCCGGCTTGATATATGTTAACAACGGAAATCTCGTTGATGCTTCAAACGGTTCTTTAACCGGTTTGGATGCACTTTATTCGCTATTTGGATGGATAGAAGGTGAATTTGAATTCTGTTCTGAAAATATCAATAAAGAGAACATCATAAATAAAAATCGGATGGAAATTATCCTGGATGGTACAAGGTTAGTGGACGACGGCAAGATAGAAAAGCTGGGGCCTGTATCCTATAAAAAAGAGCCGGCCGTTGCGGGAAAGGAATTCGCCCTGCCTTTAATCAAGGGACCCTTTGTTGATTATATGTATGTGATTGACGAAGAAGAGTTTTCCGATGGCGAAAAAATTGTTTTTGAGGGAAATTATGGTAACTGGATGTGGGTAGTTTTAGAAGGTGCTGTCGAAATTGCCAGAGACACACCTAAAGAATCTATTAAGTTGATTAGAATCAGTAATGGTTCATATGTCGGAAGCATAGCTTCATTTTTATCTGAAGGTAATGTTCGAAGTGCTAATGTCACAGCAGTAGGGCATGTTCAACTGGGTATGCTGGATTCCCAGCGCCTTTCAGGTGAATTTTCAAGTATGTCGCCTGAATTAAAAAAAGTTGTAAAAAGCCTTGATAAAAGACTTAAGAATGTTACCGATAATGCAGTCGACATCTATTTAAAAAAGAATAACTTTGAAAATTTTGTCAAAGGCAAGAATATAGTTATTGAACAGGGTAAAAACGAGAATCGGGCCTTTGCAATCACCAGAGGTAATGTAACTGTTGCCCGTAAGACTGATATAGGTTTTGTACCACTTTCAAATTTAAGTGAAGGTGACTTTTTTGGGAATATTCCTTTCATTAACATGGGCCATGAACCTCATAATGCTTTTGTTTTTGCTTCAAAGGACTTAAAGTTAAGCTCTCTTAACCTTGGAGACCTGCATGAAGAACATGATCACCTTTCACCAACTTTTAAGAACATTATAGAAAATATTGCTACCTGCATATCGGTAACCACAATGCTAGCATGTCGATTTCAGCAAAAAATCGGGATGAAATAGATAATTTACGACCTGTACTACAAAATGTATACTTATTAAAAAATAAAGAGTGAAAATCATGACACTAAAAGAAAAAAGAAAACACCTAAGAATTAATTCATTGAACCTGTCATACATATTTGTTGATGGAAATAATAATGGGGAAAAACAGACCATGGGCAGAACCTTAAATGTGTCTGAATCCGGAATACTTTTGGAGACACATATTCCCGTTGATTTAAATGATAATCTAATGCTGACAATAGGGTTGAAAGAAGACCTTGTGGATATCAAAGGAAAGGTTGTGCATTTAGAGAAGGGTGAGCATGGAATGTATGAACTCGGCGTCAAGTTTCTTGATGCTGATAAAAAAGCGATACGAATTTTACAAAAATATATTAAAGCATTTAATGACAAACAAAAAAAATGAAATAAAAAAAGGTAATCTATTTATGACAACGAACATAATTGAAACCGATTTTCCAAAGATCAATCTTTTAAAGCAAGGAAAAGTAAGGGATATCTATGATCTTGGTGATTCATTGTTAATGGTCACAACAGACAGGATTTCCGCATTTGATGTTGTGATGCCTGATCCCATACCAGACAAAGGGAAAATCTTAACTGAGATTTCCCTGTACTGGTTTGACGTAATGAAACCGTTAATAGACAATCATGTAATTTCCAGCAACACGGATGACTATCCCGAGGAATGTAAAGAATATGCTGATGTTCTAAAAGGGAGAAGTATGCTCGTTAAAAAAACAAAACCTCTTCCTGTTGAATGTGTTGTAAGAGGATATATTTCAGGGTCAGGCTGGAAATCCTACCAGGAGTCAGGCAGAATATGCGGCATAAACTTGCCCGAAGGCCTTAAAGAATCAGAAAAGCTGGCTGAAGCAATTTTTACACCTTCAACAAAAGAAGAAGTTGGTACTCATGATGTTAATATAGATTTTGACGAAACAGTTAATTTAATAGGAAAAGATGTCGCAGAAAAAGTTAAATCGCTTAGTTATGAAATCTATAAAAAAGGGGCCGAAATCGCCGAAGAAAAAGGGATAATAATTGCTGACACAAAGTTTGAATTCGGACTAATAGAAGACGAAATTATTCTTATTGACGAGGTATTAACTCCTGATTCATCGAGATTTTGGCCAAAAGAGACATACCGACCCGGTGGATCTCAGGAAAGCTTCGACAAGCAGTCTCTAAGAGATTATTTACTTTCCATAAACT
>DAOWEJ010000090.1 GCA_030638575.1 Deltaproteobacteria bacterium
CACAATTCTACAGATTTTAAGTATATCTGTTTTTGAGCAAAGGCTTATTTCACAGGCTCTTACGCCAATTGATTACAAAAATCAAATTACTAGTGGCCATATCCAACTGAATTTATTTGATTCTTAACCAGACACTAATGACTTTCCTTTTATTTTAATTATGTAACTAAATCTTTTTCTTTTGTTCTCAATATTTTGGATAGGTTTAGTATAATCGAAATGGATTTGAATGTCAAAAGATAGC
Source organism: Deltaproteobacteria bacterium (assembly GCA_030638575.1). Classification (GTDB taxonomy): domain Bacteria; phylum Desulfobacterota; class Desulfobacteria; order Desulfobacterales; family JAUWMJ01; genus JAUWMJ01. The sequence continues at coordinate 245 of DAOWEJ010000090.1, forward strand.
TTTATTGAGTGAAATTATTTGGATAAAGTTTGCTTCTATTGTGGCGATCACGGCGCTTTTTACGCTGGGTATCAAGACGGGCTTTTGCAGCTTCCTTTTCGGCAGGTGTGACTTCAATCAAGGACAACTCCCCCGCTTGAAGCTGGTCGGATGTTCTTATAATTAGTTGACGGACTGAAGAGTTTTTCTTGTCAAGCCCCTCCAGCTCTAAAATTTCGGAGGGTCTTAAACCAAAAAGCTTATTTAGCAAATACCACTTTTGACCTTTGAACAAGCTTCCAGATCGTGCATTGAAAACTTAATCGTCTGAATGCTCTTTTAGGCCTATTTTTCAAAGAGCTAAATTAATACAATTGGATTTGCATGGAGGTAAGACTTGACATTACATATAATGTGTAATATAAATTACACCAAATGGTATAATTAAGTCTGTGTATCAATAAACACACTAAGTAGAGTAAACTATAAGGTAAAATATGCAAAATCCATTTGCCTACAGTAACTATGTTACAGGGGAGTCTTTTTGCAACAGAAAGAAAGAACTGTCTGAACTGCTTAAATATATAAAAGGGTCTCAGAATGTACTTTTGTACTCCCACAGAAGATATGGAAAAAGTTCTTTAATTCGACAGGTATTTCGTGAAATTCAGAAAAAAAATCTTAATATCTACGTCATGTACGTAGAGTTGTATGGAACGATATCTGAAAAGGATTTTATCACCAGAACCTTTCAGGGCTTAAATCAACTGGAATCAAATTTTGAAAAACTCCTTAAATCAGTAAGTAAGGCCATAAAAAATATCAAGCTCAATTTAAGTATAGATTCAGCAACGGGAAGCACTTTAGTTGCACCGTCCTTTGAGGCAGTTAATGAAAAAGTAATTCTGGAAGAACTGATGAATATTCTTTCAAAATATTCACAAAAACACAAACTGGTTATTGCTTTTGATGAATTCCAGGAAGTTGCAAATTATACTGAAGACGGCTTTGAAAAAAGACTGCGCTCGTTTATTCAGCAACACTCAAATATATGCTATATTTTTTCAGGTAGTCAGCAACATCTGATAACCGAAATGTTTAACTCAAATAACCGTGCATTCTATAAATCGGCAGAAAGTTTTCCCTTAGACAAAATAGAAACAAAGCATTACATCCCCTGGGTTCAGAATCTGTTCAGCAAGCAAAAAGTTAATCTCTCTGCTGACGCAATAGAAGAAATTGTAAAAAAATTTGAAAACCATCCGATGTATATTCAAAACTTCCTGTTCCACTTCTGGGAAAGACCCGTCAAAAAAGGATTTTCCCCTGAAATAATAAATGAGGTTGAAAATGCAATCATAGAAAAGAGAAGCCTGGAACATACCGTATTGTGGGAAACTTTAAGTATTAATCAAAAGAAAACTTTAAAGTTGATCCTGCTGAATAACGGCTCCAACCTTTTTAATGCTGACTCTTTGAAATCGGTTAGTTTAAAAACCGGTTCTTTGGTCACAAAAGCTCTGTCAAGTCTCATGAAAAAAGAGATTATTGTAAAAAACGGAAGATATTTGATTCAGGATGTTATTTTTAAAAAGTGGCTTCAAAAAACATTATCGCTATAATTAAACCTGTAGCCGTTCACGGCTTGAAACTTGAAATTGGAAAGTAGAAATTTGGGGAGAGATGAAACGAGTTTACGAGTTGGATGTATACGAACTCGCAGAAGCGTTAACAGGTAGGGTCCGGCACGATTTTGATAAGTGGAACAAAAAGTTTCAAAACATCTTATGCTATCAGATAATACGATCATCTGACAGCATAGCTGCAAATATAGCGGAAGGGCATGGTCGGTATACTCCCGCTGATAGGAAAAAGTTCTATCTATATTCAAGAGGTTGATTTGAAGAAACCAAATCATGGTTGAGAAAACTTATCAGAAGAAAAGTTTTATTTGAGTCAAACGAGACAGAAGGCAAAGCAACAGTTGAAAAACTCGGCCCAAAATTGAATGCGTTCATCAACAGAACAAAAGCATGAAGGCGAAATTTGCAATTTAGTCCGGGTTTCAGATTACGGGAATTTATTTTTTTTGGAGGAGGCTATGAAAAATCTTTTAGTTACGGGAGGCTGTGGATTTATAGGGGCGAATTTTATCCGTTATCTGCTTTTTGATTCTAATTTTTCAGGACGGGTAATAAATGTGGATAAACTTACATATGCCGGGAACCCTGAAAATCTGGAAGGAATCGAAGAGAAATATACGGGGCGCTATTATTTTGTAAAGGGCGATATATGTGATGCCGAAACCATGGGCGGGGTATTTAAAAAATATGAAATCGATACGATCTGCCACTTTGCTGCAGAATCACACGTTGACAGATCGATTTTAAAACCTGACACTTTTATCAAGACAAATATAGAAGGGACTTTCAATCTGCTTGAACTGGCCAGATTTCACAAAGACCGGGTAGTCCTTTTTCATCATGTAAGCACAGACGAGGTTTTTGGTTCACTTGGGCAAGACGGCTATTTTACCGAGGAGACGCCTTATGATCCGAGCAGCCCTTACAGTGCATCCAAGGCGGCTTCCGATCATCTTGTCAGGGCATACAGCAGAACCTACGGATTGCCGATAACCATATCCAATTGCTCAAACAACTATGGGCCATACCAATTTCCGGAAAAACTAATACCGCTAATGCTGCTGAATGCTTTAGATGGAAAACCCCTTCCGGTATATGGTGATGGGAAAAATGTAAGGGACTGGCTGTATGTTAAGGACCACTGTAAGGCCGTGTGGGTGATCATGAAAAAAGGAAAACGGGGACAGACATATAATATAGGCGGCAATTGTGAAATGTACAATATTGATGTGGTCAATAAATTATGTGATGTGTTGGACGCTATTAAGCCGAGCGAGTCAGGTGGATCGCGAAGGGATTTGATAACCTTTGTAAAAGACAGACCGGGCCATGACCTAAGGTATGCTATGGATTTTTCCAAACTGGAAAATGAGCTGGGCTGGAGGCCGGACGAGTCCTTTGAAACAGGAATAGAAAAGACAATTAAATGGTACATAGATAATAAAGGATGGGTGGAAAGGGTTAAAAGCGGAGAGTATTTGAAATGGATTGATCAGCAATATGAATAGCAATGCGGGTTGCGTGATACGAGTTTCGGATTACGAGTTATGAGATATATCACGAAAACACGGAAAGCTTTTATTTCGTGCTTTCCACCTTTCGTGTTTTCGTGATTGGTTTTAATTTTTTTATAATAAAAAACACAAATTATTTCAAGCTAAAATAATACGTTAAAGCGAGTAATACCGGGAGATGCTGATGAAACAACCGAAAGACTATATTATATTTCCGCTGGATGTGCCGTCTGTAAAAAATGCGAAAGAATGTGTTAAAATGCTTTCAGACTGTGTGGGCATGTTTAAGATCGGGCTGGAGTTGTTTATACGTTCAGGGCCTGAACTTATAGATTTCATTCATGATTCAGGTACAGCAAGGGTCTTTTTGGACCTGAAACTTCATGACATACCTGTAACGGTTTCACGTGCAATGGAAAGGATTGCTGATTTAGGTGTGGCGTTCGCCACCGTTCATTGCGGGGAGTCGAAAAGAATGCTTGAAGCTGCAGTTGAGGGGAGCGGGGGGAAAGTCGGCATCTTGGGGGTTACCGTTCTAACCAGCGTTTCAAAAGAGGATATTAATGCAGCCGGTTTTAGAGAAGAATTTTCTTTAGACATTGCAAAGCTTGTATTGAAAAGGGCTGTAAATGCCAGGGAGGCGGGTTGTACAGGTATTGTCTGCTCAGGGCTTGAAGTAAAAATGATAAAGGATAACCTGGGAAAAGACTTTACTGCTGTAACACCAGGAATACGTCCGCTATGGGAAGGTTTAAAAAAGGATGATCAGCAGCGCATTACGACACCGGCCAGCGCAGTTCAAAACGGATCAGACTATCTTGTGATCGGAAGGCCCATTCGTGATGCAAATGATCCAAGGGAGGCAGCCATGCGCATTGCAGAGGAGATAGAAGCAGTTCTCTAGAGTATAGTAAAAAAAGACCGGTATATGACAATTCCCAGGATAATTGCTCCCACTGCGAGGGTAAATATCAGTTGATCGAAATTAAATCTTTTCAAAATTAAAACCTGATTGCCGGTTTATTCCTCGTCCAGTCCAAATGCTGTATGAAGGACCTGAACCGCAAGTTCTGTATATTTTTCTTCAATAATGCAGGAAATCCTGATTTCAGATGTACTGATCATTATAATATTGATATTCTCTTTGGCAAGGGTGTGAAACATGATGGATGCAACCCCTGAATGGTTTTTCATTCCGACGCCTATTACAGAAACCTTTGCAATATTTCTATCTCCGAAGACATCTTCAGCGCCGATTTCTTCTGCCACCGTTTTTTCTATTGCCAGGGCGCTTTCAAAATCTGATTTAGGAACGGTAAAGGTAAGATCTGTCTCTCCGCCGGCACGGGTATTTTGAATGATCATATCGACAAGAATATCGGCTTCTGAAATAGGAGTGAAAATTTTTGCTGCTACGCCTGGTTGATCAGGAACCTTTTTCAAAGTTATGCGGGCTTCATCCTTGTTATGGGTAACACCTGATACGACAAGTTGTTCCATGCCGGAATCTTCATTAACAACCATGGTTCCCTCCTCTTCGCTAAATGATGATCTTACATGCAAAGGTATGTTATATTTTTTTGCAAAACCGACTGAGCGAATCTGCAGAACTTTTGCGCCAAGGCTTGCCATGTTAAGCATTTCATCATAGGAAATTTCTTTTATTTTTCTTGCCTTTTTACATATATTTGGATCGGCGGTATAGATTCCATCCACATCTGTATAAATTTCACAAATATCAGCTTGAATTGCTGCTGCGACGGCAACGGCAGAGGTATCCGAGCCCCCTCGGCCCAGCGTTGTAATATTACCTTGAGTATCACATCCCTGGAACCCGGCGATTACGATGATATTATGTTTTTTGATAAGATCCTTAATACGGCTTGCGCCTATTTCAAGAATGCGGGCATTACCGAAGGTATGATCAGTAACGACTTCCGCTTGGTATCCGAGCATCGACTGGGCAGGATAATTCATCGATTGTAAAGTCATCGATAAGAGTGCTGCCGTAGTTTGTTCACCTGTAGCGAGCAGCACATCAAGCTCACGTTTATCAGGCGAAGACGTGACTTTATTCGCCATCTCGATAAGGTCATCGGTGACCCCGGCCATGGCTGAAAGAATGACGACCACATCATTTCCCTGATCAAAGGTTTTTGCTACTCGTTTTGCTACATTGCGAATCCGGTCAAGATCTGCGACAGATGTACCGCCGAATTTTTGAACAATTAAACCCATTTACTTTCCTTACCACCTCTTTTTTATATGTTTCATTTTGACTTAGATTAACACGGATTATCAACAAATTAACCTTTGACGGTTTCATAAAAAGTCGAATTTACCACAGAGCTCACGGAGATAAATAGTTAATAAAATAGATATTCTCTGTGTTCTCTGTGAGCTCAGTGGTGAAAAAATAGCTTTTTACGAATTCATCAATCTTTGTTCTAATTTTTTCATAAGATGAGTACTTTCCTGTCCTGTAGCAGAAATGCTGATAATTCTCGATTCGTCATCTAATATTTTAAATTTCATATCTATATAATCAGATATGAAATCGATAGGGAGTCTGTCTGCCCATTCAATCGCTGTTACATCGCCGCTGTGAAGTATTTCGTAAAGACCTAATTCCTCTAAATCAGAAGGATTTTCTATACGATAAAGGTCGATATGAAACAGTCGGCAGCGGCCCGGATATTCGTTTATTAAAGTAAAGGTCGGGCTGGTTATATAATATTTTTCAGAAACATCAAGACCTTTTGCAAGTCCCTGGACGAACGAGGTTTTGCCGCTTCCGAGATCTCCAGTCAGGGCGAACGTGGCACCAGTATTGAGCATTCCGCCGATATCTTTTCCTAAAGCCTGTGTTTCGTCAAGGGAATATGTTGTCAGGTTCATTGAACAACCAATTTGATTTGAGCGGGAATTTCCTTCATAACTTCAGTTGCAAGATAACCGAAAGGTCCGTTTTTTTCTGCAAGCGTATCAGCAGCAGCACCGTGAAGATATACGCCTGCATGTGTGGCTGATTCCGGAGAATATCCCTGGGTTACAAAGCCTGCAATGATTCCGGTAAGTACATCTCCCATGCCGCCGGATGCCATTCCCGGATTCCCGGTAGGATTAATAAAACTATTGCCATCGGGGTGGGCAATCACAGTTTTTACACCTTTCAGAACAACATGGACATTAAATTTTTCTGCAAATTCACTCGCGCAATTTATACGGTCTTTCTGGACTGAGCCGGCAGTTGAATCCAGAAGTCTTGCCATTTCTCCGGGATGCGGGGTTAATATTACCGGAGCTTTTGTTTTTTTTAATATATCGACGCTACCCGCCATGTTGTTTATTCCGTCTGCATCAACAACAACAGGTACGTTGCTTTCCCTGATAATCCTATGAACGAGTTTTTTAGTTTCAGCAGCTTCCCCAAGGCCGGGTCCTATGGCGAGACATTTTTTACCGGAAAGCTGATTCATGATCTTGTCAAAGGATGATTCGCCAAGTATACCTGTTTTGGTTTCAGGAAGAGGGGAAGTCATTACTTCTATAACCTGGGCTTCTAAAATAGGGTTTAAACTTTCAGGAATTGCCAGTGTGACAAGGCCTGCGCCGGCACGCATGGCCGACATGGCGGTCATCGCGGCGGCACCGGTTTTCCCGGGAGAACCTGAAACGACCAGAACATGGCCGGTGTTCCCCTTGTGAGCATCCATTGGCCTGGGTTTAAAAACCGTCCGAATAATCTCAGGTGTAATAAGGCTTTGCTTTGGACTTACCTCTTTAGCAATATAGTCAGGGATGCCGATATCTATTATTTCGAGGTTTCCTGTATAATCTGAACCTGGAAAGAGAAAGTGGCCGGTTTTGGCGAAAGCAAAGGTAGCAGTGGCTTGTGCGCGGATACATGTGCCGCATGGTTGACCTGTATCCGAGTTCAAGCCTGACGGGATATCTACTGAAAAAACAGGTCTATTAAGACTGTTAATAAAGTCTATGATCTGTTTAAAATACCCCTTTACATCCGATTTCAGCCCGGTTCCGAGAATGGCATCTACCCATATTTCCTGGTGGAGCAAGGATGTTTTATGGGTTAAAAAAGATTGCTGATCAGGTATTTCTATAACAGGTATATTAATCGGTGATAAGAGCTCGAGATTTGCGGCTGCGTCGCCCTTAACCCCGGCACTCTCTGCAAGTAGATATACGGTTACTTCAATATCTTTTTGAGCAAGGTAACGGGCGATGACAAAACCATCTCCACCGTTGTTTCCACGCCCTGCAATAACTCCGACTTTTTTGTTAATAATATCGTCAAATTGATCAAGTAGTACGCGCGTTGCACCCAGCCCGGCGTTTTCCATGAGAACCCTGCCGGGGATGCCGAACGACTCTATAGTTTGCCGGTCCATTTGTTGCATTTCACTGGCTGTAACAAGGTACATTTCTTTCTCCAAAGAAGATGAGCGCTACGCTCGAGGATCGTTACGCTTAATGAGTGCTTCGCTTGAAGAGCGCTACGCTTTAGGCTTAAAGTTCCGCGTAGCGGGACGCTCCTCAAGGCCGAAGGCCGCTCCTCAAAGCCCGAAGGGCTGCTCCTTAAGGCCTTTGGCCGTTCATCGAAACGCCTAGAGTTCCTTAACCAGCGCCAACATTTCCCTAACCGCCCTTTCCATTCCCACAAGGGACGCTCTCGAGACGATACTGTGACCGATACTGAACTCATCGATTTCTTTGAGCCCCTTAAAAGCCTTTATGGTTTTATAACAAATTCCATGACCGGCATTGACGCCAAGTCTTAGCTTATGTGCGAGTTTGACAGCATCTACTATTTTTCTAAAGGCGTGATTTCTTTTTTTGGATGTTGTTGCATCACAAAATGCTCCGGTATGGATTTCAACCATGTTGGCATTTGCCTGATGGGCCAGTTTTAACTGCTCCGGGTCAGGATCTATGAAGATACTTACCGGTATACCGCTGTTTTGCAGCGTGCTGATGGTTTCAGTGACTATGGTTTTATGAACTACAAGATCCAGGCCGCCTTCAGTTGTAAGTTCTTCACGTCTTTCAGGTACCAGTGTTACAAGGTCAGGCTTTATATCCAGTGCGATTCCGAGCATTCCCGTGGTTGAAGCCATTTCTAGAATAAGTTTGGTCTGAACAACCTTACGCAGAATTCTGACATCGCGATCCTGGATGTGTCGTCTATCGTCACGCAGGTGGACTACTATGCCGTCGGCACCGGCCAATTCCGCCAGTACTGCCGCTGCTACTGGATCAGGGTATGAGACACCGCGTACTTCTCTTAACGTTGCAATATGATCGACATTTACTGCTAAACCAGCCATCTGTAACCTCCTCTACGTTAAACTTAGTACATATATTCTTAAATACGATTACGTATAATGTTTTATTTTCACCGCGGAGACGCAAAGCACGCAAAGAATCTTTTTTTTTGCTTTCCGCTGCCCCCGGTTAAATAGGCTCTGCATTTAACTGGGCAGGGAGGGCGGAAAGCAAAAAGAATTCATCCCTACGTGATAAAGAATAATTTAATGTAAAAACATCTGATTATGTCAATATAAACGCTGATTGATTTTTCTTTGCCGGCGTCCCTGTCCCGCAACAAGCGGGGTCAACGGCAAAGAAAAAAACTTTTAACTCTGCGTCCTCAGCGTCTTGAGCGAAGCGGGCGGTAAAATAAATCTATATAAATGACGTCATCTAATTAACGAATTAGAGCAATAAGTTAAATATCTTAATTGAGCGAGCTTTAAGATGATTCGATAAGTTCCAAAAGCTCTGTGGTTTTTTCTTCCATCTTGCCGGCATCTTGTTCGCTTTTTTCATGATCAAAGCCAAAAAGGTGAAGAATACCGTGCACAAGAAGCTGGGTAAATCGTTCCTCGGTGGTGATTCCGGATTGAATTCCTTCTCTTTGAGCAGTTTCAACGGAAATGACCACATCCCCAAGAAGTTGCGGGTTTATTTCTGAAAAATCGCCTTTTTTCATGGGAAAGGCGATAACATTCGTGGGGCCGAATCGATTAAGGTATTCTTTGTTAAGGGTTTTGATTTCAGAATCATCGACAACAAGGATGGAGAGTTCTCCTTTAGGGCTGTCCAAGGCGCCTAAGATGGCCTTTGCTTTTTTTTGCAGTTTTGCTTTCGATATTTTGATTTTGTTTTGCCTGTTGTCTATCAATACTTCCATTTTTCCCCTTTCCGTTATTTGCAGCACGCTTTTCGGGGTATTCTATACGATGGTGATGTATTCCATGCAATATTTTGTTAAAACTTTTTGCAATGTTGTGTAAATCTTTTAAGGTTAACTCACAGTTATCAAGCTGGCCGTCGGAGAATATTTTATTGATAAGATCTTGCACCAGACCCTGGATTCGGGATGATGTAGGATTAGCAAGGGTTCTTGATGCTGCTTCAACAACGTCCGCCAGCATTACAAGACCGATTTCCTTTGTCTGAGGTATGGGGCCGGGGTACCTGAAATCACCGATATTTACAGCATCTTCTCTTTTTTGTTGTATGGCTTTATCATAAAAGAACTGAATAAGGCTGGTTCCGTGGTGGTTTTGAATGGCGGCGATGATGACCTGGCCTAGTTTATTTTTTCTGGCGATTTCAACACCGTTTTTGATGTGGGCAATAAGGATAAGACTCGACATGGAGGGTGCCAGCTTATCGTGCCTGTTCCTGCCATTTGTCTGATTTTCAATAAAATATAAAGGTTTATCAATTTTGCCTATGTCGTGATAATATCCGCATACTTTTGCAAGGAGTGGATTTGCCCCGATTTCAGTTGCGGCTGCTTCAACCATGGTACCTACAACTACGGAATGATGATAAGTTCCCGGCGCCTCCATCATAAGCCTGCGGAGAATCGGTTGATCAAGGTTTGCAAGTTCAAGGAGCTTAATGTCTGTTGTATAGTCAAAGGCGATTTCTACAAGGGGTGTTATACCGGCGGTAATTATACCTGCACCGATTCCCCCCAGAAATGCAAAGCCTGAGTCCCACAAGAGCTTAGGCCATGAAAAATCTGCCATATAAAGATTAATCGCAATTACCAGTGCTACGTTCAACAAGCCGAGTTTTGCACCGGCTTTTATAAATACTTTCCGTTCTCTGCAATACCTGATCCAGTAAGCAGCCATTGTGCCGTTTATTAGAAAAAATAAGAAAAATTCAAGACTGTTTTGAAATAAAACCGCTATACATATCGCAATGCTCATAGCAAAGGGTATTGCTATATTAAGCCCGAGAAACAGACATACTATCATGGCACCGGAAGCAAGGGGAAACCCGAAGACAATGGCTGAAGCAGGCATTGAGTAAGACGCATTCTCAATCAGCGATTCAGACAGGGATGATGATATATCGGCGAGAAAGAATAAGGTTATCAGTACGCAGGAGATAAAAAGCAGATTTTTATTATGATTGTTCGCAATTTGCCTTTGGTGAGGTACGTGCAGAATGTATGTTGTGATAAGGAGACACAGGATAATCAACGCAGCCCCTATGCTTTTTGTGGCTACTTGTTCTTTTTTGGTTTGTGCCTGTAAAGTTTTTAGCTTTAAAAGTCGGACTTGGGTTACCAGTTCACCTTCGCGCAGAAGCATTTCTCCTGCCTTGATTTTGTGAAAAATCGGCTTTATTTCTGATGCGGACTTTTTTTTCCGTTCCTCTGTTTCATTTTTGTTTAATGTTATGTTAGGCACAATGAGATTTTGAACAAAATCGACAATAAGGTTTTTCAAGGTGTAACTTCGACCTTTTAATAACGGCTTACCGACAACTCTAACCATTGTATTGGCCTGATTTAGATCGTAAAAATGCTTTAATTTTCCGACAACAGCCTCATTTTTTGTTTCTATACCACGTAAAATTATTCCCTTATCCGATTCTTTAAGAAGAATCGCTTTGTTTGTGACCACACCGTTTTCTAAAATTTTTGACAGGATTTTTGTTATTAGATTTGCAATGTCTTTCGAAAATTTTTCTTTTACAAGGATTTTGTAAGCACCGGTGCTGACATTAAAACCTATTTTTCTCTCGAATTCTTCCTTCATTTGCCAGACCTGTTCAAGCAAAGAGGTTTTTTTATCGACAGTTATGGAAGAAGAAGCTTTGGGATTTTTTAATGAATCATTGTTTTTCTTTTTGTTTTGATCTTTGAAAAGAGCCTGAAGGTCTGCAAATGCCTGTTCCACACGCTGAGTTAATGCAAAGGAGAGTGCACTGTCATAATCATAAACCGTCAGGACCTCCTTGACAGCCTGCTGTCGATTTGCTTTTGTTGCCTCTTTATCCTCTATTAAAAAATCTTTTGGCGCCTTGATATCTCTTTCAGCAACATCTCCCAATTCATAAGAATGTTTTATCAACACAAGGTTCGGATAAAGTATTATGGTGAATATAACAGTAACGCCTATCAGAAGGATCCACCGAAAGCGCTTGCTATCGTCAAATATCATGTTTACAGATTTTTTATTTTTTTCGATAATCATTTTTCAGAAATAACTTCTTTCCTGCCTGCTTCAAGATCTTCATAAGCTTCAATAATATCCTGAACTAGCCGGTGTCGCACCACATCGCTTTTTGAAAAAAAGACGAATTCTATTCCCTCTATTTCTTGAAGTATATTTTTTGTTTCTATTAAGCCCGAAGGTTTGCCCGATGGCAGATCGATCTGGGTTATATCCCCGGTGATAACCACTTTTGAGCTAAAGCCCATGCGAGTTAAGAACATCATCATCTGCTCAGATGTAGTATTTTGCGCTTCATCAAGGATTATGAAGGAATCGTTTAAAGTTCTGCCACGCATGAACGCAAGAGGTGCAACTTCTATTACACCTTTTTGCATCAGGTTTGAAACTTTTTCAAATCGCATCATATCATGAAGTGCATCATAAAGTGGTCTTAAATACGGGTCAACCTTTTCTGCAAGATCTCCCGGTAAAAACCCAAGGGCTTCGCCAGCCTCGACTGCGGGCCTTGTGAGTATAATACGATTGACCAAGCCCTTTGAGAGAGCTGAAACAGCCATGGCCATAGCCAGATAGGTTTTTCCGGTTCCTGCCGGGCCTATTCCAAAAACTATATCAAATTTTCGTATGGCATCAATATATTTTTTTTGGGCTGGCCCTTTGGGAGATATTGTGCCTTTTTTTGACGTAATGCAAACAGTATCAAGGAAAATTTCCTTTAAATTAACCCTGTCATTTTCGCTTAGAATTCTGACAGCATGATCAACATCATTAGGGTACACAGTGTACCCTTCTTTTAGCAGGCTGTAAAGCTGTCGTAAAATATTTTGTGCCAGGCTTGTTGCAATGCTGTCACCTTGAATAAATATCGTGCTGCCCCTGGCATTAATTGAAACGTCGAGTGCATCTGCAATGCTTTTTAGGTTGCTGTTATGCTCACCAAAAAGCTGCCTTGCCAGATCAATATCAGAAAAATTCAACTTGGTCTGTTTATTACCGGATGTTTTTTCGTTATTATGGATTTGCCTTGATTTCATGAACGCTTCTAATATCATACCTTTTTAAGCGATTGCAAACGACAATTAACAAATATCTGTGAAAAATAAAACACCTTGACTCGAAATTTGGGCTTTGTTAGTTTAGTGCGTCAAATAAATCGCTGTTTTCCTAACGAATCAACACAGAGCACACAGAGCTTACGGAGATTATATGTTTGTGTTTTTTTTGTGTTTTGTGTAAGTTTTGTGATTTCTGCGGTTAAAAACAAATAATATTGATGGCGTCGTAAAAAGTCTCATCTACTGCGTTGTAGCGGTTTTTCAGGAACTCGACATACTAATATGTATAGTCTCGTCCCTGAAAAACCACTACGCCTTGTATATGAGCCTTTTTACTTAGCCATCCGGCGCTTATTAAAAGACTTTTTACGAGATCGTCAATATTGTTCCCCGATAAATTCCCGATGAATCGGGGCTTCGCTCTAACCGGATCACCTGAATGCTCATTTGGACATGTTTTTCAAAGGGCTAAATTAATACGTTAAGGTTAGTTTGTTATATGAATAAGTTTGATATGTTAATTATCGCCATTTTGGCGTTTTGTGTGATAAGGGGCGTTTTCAGAGGCTTAATCAAGGAGATGTCTTCAATCATAGGTGTGTTGGCAGGTTTTTATGCCGCTTACTCATATTACATGGTTATTGCAAGACTTTTGTCCCGCTGGATATCAAGTGCTACATATCTTAACATATTGAGTTTTCTAATTATTTTTTGTATGGTCTTTTTTGTTGTAAGTATACTCGGGGTTGTTATCAAGTATGTGCTGGATATCGCCTTTATGGGTTGGTTTGACCGAGTTTGTGGAGCCGTGTTCGGTATAATGAAGGGAGTGCTGATTGTTTCCGTCCTGTTGATTGTTTTTACTGCTTTCCTTCCAAAGAATAACTCATTTGTTAAAAATTCCATGCTTGCTCCCCATGCGGCGTTGGTCGCAGAAAGAATGGCCAGAGTTGTTTCTAAAGATCTGAAACAAGAATTTACATCTAAAATAGTGGAATTAAAGAAGTCTTGGAAGATTCCCAGATAATACAGGAAAATACATCCCATCCAAAAACGCCCATAGACGACTTAATTGAGCTGATTGAAACTTTAAGGGGAAAAAACGGATGCCCTTGGGACAGAAAGCAGACCCCCCGAAGCCTGGCGGTTTATTTGGTTGAAGAGATATATGAACTGCTTGATGCTATTGAATCCGATAACGCTCAAGCGGTCTGTGAAGAGCTTGGTGATGTGTTGTTTCATATTTTTTTCCTTGCCAGATTATATCAGGAGATGAAGCATTTCGATATTAATGATGCTGCACGTGTAAATACTGAAAAGATGATCAGGCGACATCCCCATGTTTTTGGCAACGTCAGTGCCGGCAGTATTGATAAAATAAGAGAGCGCTGGCACAGGATTAAGATGAGAGAAAAAAATAAGAACCGGGCATCTTCGGTTCTTGACAGTGTTCCCAAAAAGCTGCCCGCACTAATGCGTGCCTACAGAATTTCCGAGCGTGCTGCCAGAACAGGTTTTGACTGGAATAATATTTCGTCGGTTATGCAAAAGGTAAAAGAGGAATGGTCTGAATTTAACCTGGCACTTTCATGCAAGAAAGATCAAGCCGCCATGGAGTTCGGTGATATCTTGTTTACCCTTGTCAATGTCGCCCGTTTTGCCGGGATTCACCCTGAAACGGCATTAACAGGTTCCATAAAGAAATTCGAAAAACGTTTTAAGTATATGGAGAAGATACTTTCTGAAAATGGAAAAATGCCGGAGAATGTTTCCCATGATAAAATGGAGAGGCTGTGGGAAGAGGCAAAAAAGGCAGAAGTTCCTTAAAACCGGATCACCTGAATGCTTCTTTGAGCTTCTTTTAATAAGGCTAAATTAACACAAAAAAATTATTACAGGATATTTTATGATTGCAATTGTTGACTACGATGCAGGTAATCTTACAAGTGTGGCGCGTGCTGTAAAGCATTTAGGTTTTCAGTTCAGCGTTACGAGTGATTCCGGCGAAATATCAAAGGCTGACCGGATAATATTTCCGGGTGTCGGTGCTGCCGGTAGCGCAATGGCCAGCTTAAAGCGCCTTGGTATTGATGTGGCAATAAAGGATGCATTTCATATAGGCAAGCCGATACTTGGCATATGCCTGGGAACTCAGATTATAATGGGGCATAGCGATGAGAACGATACGCCATGTATTGGGATGATAAACGGTTATGTTCGCGCTTTTAAAACTAATATAAAATCGAAAAATGGAAGCCGTTTGAAAATTCCTCATATGGGCTGGAACAGTATCAGGATTAATAAGATGCATCCTGTTCTTTCAGGTATAAGTGAGGATGATGAATTTTATTTTGTGCATGGATTCTATCCGGACCCTGAGAATCCGGAACATGTGATAGGGACAACAGATTACGGAATTTCCTTTGCATCTGTTGTGGGACACAAGAATTTATTTGCAACTCAATTTCACCTCGAAAAGAGTGGGAAGCCGGGCCTAAAAATGCTGGATAATTTTTGCAAATGGAGCCCGTAAAACTTCCAAATGCGGATCTATATTTTTTTACTGCTAAAAACAAAGAGACCTTTGAAAAATGGTAATTTTCGAAGTCTGCGCTTATCTGTTCGAGTTCAAGGAAGGCGATCCGCCTCAGGCGGATCGAGGATAGCGCTGAAGGTTAGCGCTGATGCTTCACTTCGTGTCACTAAAGTGCCGAAATTTGAGCCTGATGCAGAAATCGGGTAAAAAGTGCCGTTTTGACAAGGTCTCAAAAAATTGGTCATAAGGAATAACATATGCTTAGCAAACGCATCATCCCCTGCCTCGATGTCCGTGAAGGGAAGACAACAAAAGGCGTCAAGTTTAAAAATAATGTTGATATCGGCGATCCTGTTGAAATGGCACGTTTTTATTATGAAACAGGTGCTGATGAAATCGTATTTTATGATATCACGGCATCCAGCGAAAAAAGGGATATTATGATAGATGTGGTAAAGCGTGTAGCTGACGCTATATTTATACCGTTTTCGGTGGGTGGAGGGATACGCAATGTTGATGACATGCGAAAAGCCCTGCTGGCCGGTGCTGAAAAGATAAGCGTTAATTCCGCAGCGGTTAAAAATCCGGGAATTATTTCAAAAGGGGCTGAAGCATTCGGAAGTCAGTGTATTGTTCTTGGCATGGATGTGAAACATGTGGGAAAAAAAGAGAATATTCCTTCGGGCTATGAGATAGTTATCAACGGAGGAAGGACATACATGGGGATCGATGCCTTAAAATGGGCAATTGAAGCACAGGAGCTTGGTGCAGGGGAGATATGCCTGAACTCGATTGATGCTGATGGAACCAAGGAAGGCTATGAACTGAAATTAACCTCCCTTATTTCCGAGAATGTTGAAATTCCTGTTATTGCATCAGGAGGTGCAGGCAGGCCCGAACATCTTGTGGATGTCCTGAAAAAAGGGAAAGCTGACGCTGCGCTTATAGCCTCCATGATTCACTATGGAAGTTATACTATTTCAGATATTAAATCATACTTAGATGCCGGTGGAGTAAAGGTACGAAAATCCTGGTAATTCAACTATACTGTTTCTCATAACCCAAAAAACTATACAGATTCACCTGTTTGTGGTTTTATATCTTTGTTAATTGCTTCACTTGCGAGTTGCTCAAGTCGACTAATGAGAAACCTGGAATTTTCAATGGAAAGTGTATTGGTTCTCTTTTTCTTACCGTTATCTATTGAGTTATAAACGAATTCGGCTTTTTTATGATCATTTTTGTATTGAAATTGTTTCGCAGTTTTATGATCAATTCTTTCAAGCCGGCCTCTACGGGTAATCCGCTCAACGATATTAGCCGTTATATTATTATAAATTGTCTGGCGTTTTCCCTCTAAGGAAATACTTATTTTATCGACCGGTTGTTTTCCGGCTGCAGCCTTGTGCCGTTTAGAAACTGCTCTTTTGGTAAGATGTCTGCTGTAAACCTTGAGAACATTTTGCATTTGATAATTGGTTATATACATAATTTTCTCCCTGACTGTCATATCGGCAGAATTATATCAAAACTTTAGAAAAAAAATGAAATATCGAATAGCTTGGGATGAACATTAGGGGTTAAAAGAATGGATGAAATAAGTTGATCATTTCTTATTAAAGAAAAATATCAGAAATATAGGCGGAGTAATATATTCTGATAAATTTCTTATGGCTTTCAAATGCTATTTCAGGAAGATCATCAAAATCAAAATAGGCCAGATCGGATGCATCATCTCCTGCTTTGGGTGTTCCGGTATAGCTCTTAATGTGATAGCCGATCATAAGTACTGTATTATATCTGTCGCTGTGATTTGATATAACACCAAGAAGCATGCCGATGCGACCGGTAAGATTTGTTTCCTCTTTCAGCTCTCTTAGGGCAGCCTGTTCAGGTGTCTCCCCAAGTTCCATGAAACCGCCCGGCAGGCACCATAATCCCTTTTTAGGTTCCACGCTCCTTTTGACAAGAAGCAACCTTTTTTTGTCATCAACAACAAGACAGGTTGCAGGTATGGGGTTTTCATAAATAGGTTCTTTGCATCTTTCACAGAAAAGGCGAACAGCACCTTCGCAGAACTTTCTTGAAAGCTGTGCGCCACAATACAAGCAATTGGTTTTTTTACGCATTTTAATCGTCAAAATCGCCTTCCGGCCCCTTGTCCGAAGTAATAGAAGCAGCCCGCTCAACAATTTTATCCCGGGTCCATTGCATGACATCTTCGATTTTTCCCCCCTTTGGACCGGGATCATATGAGCCGGTCTCAAGGATAGCTTCAATAGCTATGGGCGCAGTATCTTTAGTATTCAATACATTCACAAACATGTTATAAACAAAGGATTCAACCCTGTTGGCCATATTTTCTCTGACCTCTTTTGGCTGTCCGAGAAGCTTGTTTTCAAAGGGTAGATTGAGTTTTTTATAGTTTCCACCCTTTAGTCCTTTTGACTGGGAATGGGCCTTCATTTTTTCCCACATATTTTCTGTAACACCTTCTCCTATAACCTTGATGAAATTGCCTTCGTCGTCAAGGATGGCATTCCCGTAGTCATTAACCTCAAGTCCCCATGAAATCATCTGGAGGGCCGTTGCAACATTTGCCTTGGTTGTTCTGGTCTTGGCTGCTATTGCTCTTAATCTGTCGGAACTGTTTCCGGATGTACCATGTTGGGCGCCTGAGACTTTATAATCAGCCAGAGCATCATGGATCTCTTTTGTAAGTTCAATCTGTATCCCATGCTCGCTTTCCTCAATTCCGTGTGTTGTGCCATTGTTTAATGCAATCCAATCCGGAAAGATATCATGGGCGTTTAATCCCTGAATTAAAAAGAGGGCTTCCTCCACAGTTGAAAGACCGGATTTTCCCTTGATTTCACCGACTTCGGTTTCAAGACCGGCCCATTTGGGTATAAAAGAATTGAGTTCTATATTTGCGAGAAGATTTTTGTCATCCGGCATATGAGATGCATCTATTGCAATTGATGTTAAACCGGCATCAAAAAGGGTTGGAATCTCAATTTTGGCTTCCCCTATATCTTCTTGATTTTTAATGCCATAATGATCGGCGTGTATGGCTACCGGAATGGTAATACCCAGCTCATTGCATAAAGCATCGACCTGTCTTGCGATATTCCAGTAGTTAACAGCACAATAGGCACTGGCGCCACCTTCAGACTTCGCTATTTCAATAATTATAGCGGCATTTGCTCTCTGGGCAGCTTTTAATGCTCCGCGTATTACAAAGCTGTTTCTGCCATTTGCGGCCATGGCCAAGGCTTTGCCTTTGGTGAGCATTGCTCTATCTATAAACTTTCCGCTTACAATGAGGGCCTTTGAATTAGGGAAGAGTTTTACTACGTTCGGCGGGCGACCTATTTCAAGCGCCTTTTCAAAATCCGTAGAAGAAATACTTGTTTCAGACATATTTTATTCTCCTTTATTAAGAGTGGTTAATTGTTATTTTGTGACTACTCATGTAGTAAGGCTGAAGCTGTTTAGACTGAAGGCTGAAGGGTCAGAAGAGTACGATTGCTGTACTTTGGCGGAAATATCTGATTTTTTTCACCAAACATGTCTTCAAAATGCGCTTTTTCCTAACAGTCTTCGGCCTATCCACCTGAGTAGTTACATTATTCATTGACAAGGGAATATTCGGGCATTTGATAAAGCTTTCGAACAAGATAGCTTAAGGTATCCGGAAGATATCTGCCCCAGATTTTTATCGGTATTTCATCTATTCGGACAGCAGGACTCAGACCGACTGCAAGAAGATATTCAATTATATATTCGATATTTACAGGGATATTTCCATAAAACTGTTGTCCCTGTCTTTGTCTGAAGATTCTGCTTTCATGCATGCTGCGTCCGATTTCGGACTCCACCAGTTCGTCAAATGTTGTAAATATCAGGTCAATATGGACTGTATCTTTTCCTGTTGTTATAAATTTCGCAAAATCAACTTCCAATCGGTCAACCGGCAGCCTGCACTTAATCGAATCTTGATATCCGGTATTTGTAGTGAATTTGTCGATAATATAATCAAAATCGACCTTTAGTTCAACAATATAATGAACAGCATTATAATTTCCCGAATGTCTTTTCTTTTCAATTATTCTGGTATGGGATAATCCTGTTATGGCTGATTCAAATTTTTTTTCTCCGTATCGATTATCAATTATTTTAGTCCCTAATATATCGTTTATTGTCACTGAATTAACCGGAAATTGGACACCCTTTTTCTTTATCCGTGACATTATTTGTTTTTCCGCTTCAATTAAATCATCATGGAGAATAAGTCCTGTATTGTGGGGGTTATTGGATCGTTTAATCGCAATTTCTTTTGCTATGGATTTGACTTCATTATAAATATATATTGATGCGTATCTGCTTGATTTTTCGGCTATCCTTCTTACACGTTTAAACCGGCATATGCTCAGTATATTTAAAAGCGGGTCATGGTAAATATGGCCTGCTATAGGCGATCCAACATAATAAAACTCAGGCACTTTCATATATTCCGATATCAAAGACTTTATTCTGTCTGTCTTTGGATATTTAGTGTCACACAAAAAATCCTTCAGTTCTTTTTTATACGAGATTGCTTTCTTTTGGACAGGTATGTTTGTTAGTGATTTTAAGAGATTATCTATGAATAGGAGCAGTGTTTCCCATGCGGCAAAACTGTCATAAGTGATTATCCTGGCGATTTTAAGGGGATCTTGGGGATCAAGTCTATTAGAAAGCCATCGATTGGTAATTTCAAAAAGTTCGGTTCTGTGTAAAAATGCGGGTAGATACATGGAATAACCAGAAAAAATATTGTAGATGCCTAACCAGGACAAACCGGAAAATACGAAGCACGCCTGATCTTATTAAATTTGCTTAAATACGAAACAAATCCGAAATTCGAATGTTGTAATGTTCAAAAAGTTTTATATATAATTTTGGTTATACTGGATTCATTTGTTTTGTTCATTTGAATTTTTGTCATTCGAGTTTGTTTCGGCCAATCTTAAAAAGGGGCGATATTCGGATTTCGAGCTTATTAGTCTTTACAAATACGCCTTAAACGGCAGAGACTTTTCAATTCTCATCCCGCGCGGGGTGGATTAATAGTCATTTAGTGTATGAACGAAAACTCTTTTCTTATCATTAAAAACCGATATCTTTAAAAAAGCGGGTTAAAAATAATATTTAAGAATTTAGAATACAGAAGCCGGAAGTCAGGAGTCTGCTTTTTTTTATCGGTCTGTCCAAAACAGATTGTTATATTTCCTATCCGTAATGATATATTTCGTATTTTGTCTTTTTTCCTAGTAATAGATCAATTTTTTCTTGAATTTCAGCTCTTTCCTTTGAATTTTTCCATTCTTTCCAGTGTTCTATCGATTGCCAGGTGCTGATAACCAGATTTTCGTCGGGATTTTCAAAATTCCTTAAAGTCTCACCGGAAATATACCCAGGCTGGTTATTGGCAAGGGCTCTCAGTTGTTTAAGGAGCGCAGTCAAATATTTTATATTATCTTTTGGTACTACCCGTTTAATGATTATTTTAACAGTCATTTTACCCCCTTTTTTTTGCTGTTCAGCCTGGTCTATGTTTTTATGCAAAAGACGGGCGATGTTAAAGAAAAGGCTCTTTTAGATAATAAAACACCAAAATTGATGGCGTCGTAAAAAGTCCCATCTACTGCGTTGTAGCGGTTTTTCAGGCACTCGGCATACTACATGTATTGCCTCGTCCCTGAAAAACCACTACGCCTTGTATATAGAACTTTTTACTTAGCCATCGGTTATACTTTTTACGAGTCCATCAAAATTGGTGCCTACTTAACTTCTTTTTGTTTAGATTCTTCTTCTGTCA
Source organism: Deltaproteobacteria bacterium (assembly GCA_030638575.1). Classification (GTDB taxonomy): domain Bacteria; phylum Desulfobacterota; class Desulfobacteria; order Desulfobacterales; family JAUWMJ01; genus JAUWMJ01. Next base: position 21,342 of record DAOWEJ010000090.1, read on the forward strand.
CCCTGACTCGATATTTTTTTCTTTCAGACTCAAATGCCTCATTTTTTTTCTTTAAATTTTCTTGTCGTTGATTTAATTTTTTTGCTCTTTCGTTAATATTAATTACATCATCGGTGGTTTTGGCATTTTGTCTGTCTTTAATAATTTGTTCTCTTTCCTTATTAATTGTTTCGTCTTCTTGTATCAGCTGAGATCTTGTATTGTTAAGACGGCTATGAAGTTCTTCAAGGCTTTCGAGTTTTTCACCATCAGCTTGTGTTTTTTCCTCTTCTACTGTTCCGGTCTTTCCTTCATTAATATTGCTGTCACTTTCAGATTCTTCATACCCTTTAATATTAGACCGCTGATCTTGAGGAACTTTGTTAAAATCGTCAGTAAAGCAGATATTGCCGTTTTCATCTATGTATTTATAAAATTCAGCTGATACCGTGGCGGAAAAGGATATGATAATCAGACAAATGAATAATTTTATCAAATTCATTAATGAGTCCTCCTTTAAACAATTGTTATCTAAAAGTAATAAATATCATATATATAATAGTATTGCAAATACCATTGTTGTCTATTTTCGTAAAAATATTTAAATATACTTTGCCATGCCCTCCAAACAATTACAAATTTCCTTGCTAAAAAAAAATCATAGGTATATATAAATAGGGTTATTACAGAGAAACTATGCATTTTTCAAAGGTCTTTCAAAGCAACGAGATGAAAAATGGAACTCTTTTTTTTACAACTTACAACATCATCTTTCAGCGTAAAAACAATATGCTGCATGAGATCAATAACAAATTATCGGTGTGAAGTTGTTAAGCGCATTAAATAAGGAAGTGCCATGTTAAGTGAAAGGGAAAAGCTGGATACTCTTGCTAATTTGATGGTCGAACTCAGCCATGTCAGCGACCTGGATATATTGATGGAACATATTCTTACGCAGGCACGTCGGTTTGTTAATGCCGATGCCGGTTCCATATATATAGTTTATGGTGACTCACTTCAGTTTACTTATACACAGAACGATACTTTGCAAAAGCGGCTGGCTAAAGGGGAAAAGCTCATTTACTCTACTTTCACTCTTCCCATAAATAAGCACAGTATCGCCGGTTATGTCGCCGCTACCGGCAGGCCGCTAAATTTGGCAGATGTTTACAGCGTCGATCCGACTCTGCCATATAAATTCAGCAAAGAATTCGATGAAGCATCTAAATACATAACCCGTTCGATTCTTACCATCCCCTTAAAGGCGGGCAATGGTGACGTCCTGGGCATTTTGCAGATTATCAATGCTCAGGATGCGGAAAACCATGTCATACCCTTTTCCGAAAAAGACGAAAAGATGATGATGCATTTTGCGAGTATTGCTTCCATAGCCTTGGAACGTGCCCAGATGACGCGGGCAAATATACTTCGTATGATCAAGATGGCAGAAATGCGTGATCCCAAGGAAACAGGGGCACATGTAAACCGGGTGGGAGGATTTGCGGTAGAAATATATGAAAAGTGGGCATTAAAACGCAATCTTTCACGGAAAGAAATAGATAAAAATCGTGACATTCTTCGCATGGCGGCAATGCTGCATGATGTGGGGAAAGTGGCCATTTCAGATGTTATTCTGAAAAAACCGGGCAGGTTTAACAAAGACGAATTTGAGATAATGAAACAGCATACTATACTGGGAGCCCGGCTGTTTTTTGACCGCCAGTCGGATTTTGATAAAGCGGCATTAAAGGTTGCGCTGACGCATCATGAGCGGTGGGATGGAAATGGTTATCCCGGGCCTGTGGATATTTTAACCTCAAGCCCCATAGGTGGTTCTAACAACCTCAAAGGAATTCCAATAAGGATAAAACAAGAAGAAATTCCACTTTTCGGCAGGATAGTAGCTATTGCCGATGTTTATGACGCCCTTTCGACCGCTAGAATTTACAAAGAAGCCTGGAATGAATCGCAAGTATTGTCTGTCATTGAAAAAGAGGCGGGTTTTCATTTTGACCCTGAACTTGTAGAAATTTTCTTTTCAAGCCTTGATATAATAAGATCCATACAAAAAAGATATACAGACAATCACTGACAGTTTCAAAAAAACTTTCTTTTACCAATCCATTAAAGGTTAATAATTATGAAACCTCGTGAAATAATAAGCATTCTAATTGTACTTTTATTTTTCTTATCATGCATACCTAAAGCGATTATCCCTCCGGTACCGGAGGAAGAAGTGGCGGGAGACGAGCTTTTTTTAAGAGCTGAAAACCTTTATCATGAGAAATCATACAAGGAAGCATTTGAGAAATATAACAGATACCTTTCGTACTTTCCAAAAGGGCCCTTAGCAGATGATTCTTTGATGAAGATGGGACTGATTTATACTGCAGTAGGAAAGGATAAAAAAGCACGAAAGATATTTAATCGCCTGCTTTCCGAATATCCGGACAGCCCTCTCGTTTATGATGCCAGGGTCGAAATACTTGTTACATACTACAACGAAGATAAATTTTCAGAAGTTATCCAGCTTGCTTCCGGTCTTTTGGAAGATAAGGTTTCGAGAGTTCAACTCACAAGAATATATGAAATTCTCGGCGACACATATGTAGCCATGGATTCTCCCGAAGATTCAATATATTTTTATAATATGGCGTATGAAAAGTCGAAGGATGAGGAAAAAGAACCGATTGTTGAAAAACTGAAAGAGGCTGTCAGCCGGCTTGATTCCGAGAATGTTTTATTACTTCTAAGCCACCTGGAAGATAAACTCCCAAGGAGTTATCTTATGTACCAGCTTGGTCTGAATTATTCAAAGGAAGAAAAACTTGATGACTCTGTAAAAGTTTTAACAGAATTCATAAAAAGCTTTTCAGACCATGAAAATGTGGCACAGGCGAAGCTTCTGATAGAAGAGATAGCTGCAAAGTCGGTATACAGCCGTTATACGATAGGATGTTTACTTCCCCTTAGCGGCAGATACAAGATGTACGGGAACAGGGCAATGAAGGGTATTGAACTTGCCCTGGGGCGGTTTAGTTCCCATGGTAATAACCTGCCTATTAACTTAGTAATAAAAGATACCGGGGGTGATCCTGAAAAAGCGGTCCTTGCTATGAAGGAATTGCTCAATGATAAGGTTGCCGCAATTATCGGGCCGATTATTACGGCGGAGCCTGTTGCAACAGAAGCACAGTATAGCGGGATTCCCATGATAACAATAACCCAAAAGGAGAACATCACTGATATCGGCGACAATGTTTTTAGAAATTTCATCACACCTGAAATGCAGGTTAAGACTATTGTTGCTTATGCTGTAGAAGTTCTGGAAGTGAAAAGCTTTGCTATTCTTTATCCACAAGAGAAATATGGAACAACCTTTATGAATCTTTTCTGGGATGAGGTCCTGAAATATGAAGGTAAAGTTGTCGGTGTTGAATCATACAATCCGGCACATACGGATTTTAGTGATTCTATTAGAAAGCTTGTAGGCCTTTACTATGAAGTACCTGATGATCTAAAGGAAAAAAAGGATGTTGAGGAGGAGGATAAAGATAAGAAAGAAGAAGAGCCCGAAGCCATTGTCGATTTTGAAGCTATCTTCATACCTGATGCGCCTAATAAGGCAGGGCTTATCATTCCTCAGCTTGCTTTTCATGATATTGAGGATGTATATCTTCTTGGAACCAACCTGTGGCATTCTAAAAAACTGATAGATATGACAAAGGAATATATTCAAAGGGCAATAATTCCGGACGGTTTTTCACCTGAGAGTACTTCCGTGCGGGTCAGAGATTTTGTAGATAATTTCGAAAAGACATACGGAGAGAAACCAGGATTTATTGAGGCAATAACTTATGACACATCCATGATTTTGTTTCAAACATTGAGCAGGCCTGATGTTCGATCCAGGAATGCAATTAAAAATGAACTGATGGGCCTTAAAAATTATCAGGGTGTAACAGGGCTTACGTCATTTGATGATAACGGAGATGTCGAAAAGCAGCTCAGCCTGCTTCGGATAAAAGGTGATAAATTTATTGACCTGGAATTTAATTAAGCGTTCACGGAACGCTGAAATTAGAAAATATAAATTGGAAATTTGGCTTCATGCTTTTGTACTGTTGATGAACGCGTTCAATTTTAGGCCGAGTTCTTCAACTTTTGTTCCACCTATCAAAGTCGTGCCAGACCACATCTGATAACGCTTCTGTCGGTTTGTATACGTCCAACTCGTAAACTCGTTTCATCTCTCCCGAATTTCTACTTTCCAATTTCCCCGCTTTTCTTTCGTTAAAGACGGGATCTACGCTACGTCTGACAATTTTCAAGCCGTGAACGGCTACCCATTTTTTAGTGAACCCTGTCCTGTTGCTTCAAGGACAGTGCGCCACAGCTTTCCTGTGGGTGAGACATGTTTATGTTTTCCGGCTGACAAGCCCATGGGTATATAAACGAAAACGTTGTTCCAGTGACTTGTAATCAGCTTCGTCTTTCCTGCCATACCTGCATGAACAGCATCACGTCCTAGAAATCCACAAAATACGCTGTCGTTGGCATTTGCCGGCAGGCTCCTTATCATATAACTTGGATCTATATATTTAAGTGAAATTTCGATGTTTTTTTCTTTAAAATAGGTTGTTATCCTCTCTTTTAAAAATAGACCGATATCCTTTAGTTTAATATTTCCTGATGCATCACGCTCTTCTTTCATGTTTTTAAAAAATTTCTGACCCGCCCCTTCTGCTACAACAATTACCGCATGCCCCCTTAGATCAAGGCGCATTTCGAGAGCGCGTAGAAGGCCCTTTTCTCCTTCAAGATCGATATCGATTTCGGGAATCAGAACAAAATTAACATCCTGCTGGGCTAATGTGGCTGTTGCTGCAATGAAGCCGGAATACCTGCCCATCAGCTTAATAAGGCCTATTCCATTAGGATACCCCTGTGCCTCGTTATGGGCGGCTTTAATAGCTTTTGTCGCCACATCGACTGCCGTATCAAAACCAAAGGACTTGGATACCATATATATGTCATTGTCGATGGTTTTAGGTATTCCGATAACACTTATTTTTAATCCTCTTTTGGTTATGGTATCAGCTATTTTGGTTGCAGCCACAAGGGTCCCGTCTCCTCCGATCATAAAAAGGATTCCTATATTCATCCTTTCCAGGCTGTCGACAATTTCATCTATTACCTGTGGCCCCCTTGAAGATCCGAGGATCGATCCACCCATATCGAGAAGATTGCAAACAAAGTCAGGAGTAAGATCGATGACATCGTGACCATAGTCTGGAATAAAGCCCTGGAGACCGTACCGGATGCCGTAAATGTTGCGAACACCATAACCGTAATAAAGTTCAAGGACTATTGAACGGATTATGTCGTTTAGACCGGGGCAGAGACCGCCGCATGTTACCAGGGCACATCTAAGTTTGCTCGGATCAAAATATATTTTTTCCCTGGGACCCGCCATTTCAAAGGATGGGGGTTGTTCTCCTTTTTTGATAGTGCTGTTTATGTCGGAAAGGTTTAAATTAACGACAACTCTATAACTGTCGGAGATAAAATTTTCGACTTTTTTGCCCCTGTCACGCTTTTTGTTCGGAGAAGGTATTTTTGCTTCCCCCAGTGTCTGAATATTTGTATCAATTGGATTAAAATCCATGTTAACCTCTTGTGGTTGCTGGTTTAATAAATTTGCAACCTTATATTTTTTATATATCCAGAGGATATTGTTTTACCGCCCATTCGCTCCGCTCATTAAAGTCACAGAGTACACAGAGGTTTTCATCTTATTTCTTTTCACTGAGAAGGGCGAAAAGAAATAAACCCAAGTCCTTCGGGCAGATCGCGCTAAATTTAATCAAGTTAGATATTCAAACATATGAAGCAGTATCAAATAATAGTCTTATAAAATAAAATTTTCTCTGCGTTCTTTGTGCCTTTGCGGTGGATAATTTCTTTGAGTTAGCAGTGTACCCACTGAATAATTACTATATTTTTATGTTCCGGTGAATTTGAATTCTCCTTTACCCAGAATGTCATGCAGATGTAAAATTCCGCAAACCTTTCCGCTGGAATCTGTTATTGGAAGCACTGTAATCTGGTACTTTTCCATTATGTTCAGTGCATCATAGGCAGGTGTGGCAGGGCTGACTGTCTGTGGATTTTTAGTCATTGCATCTTCGGCTGTTAAGTTTACTATGGTTTTCTTTTTTACGACCAGTCGCCTGATATCGCCATCTGTGATGATGCCGGCAAGCGTATCGTCCGCTCTTAAGACAAGGGCTGTTCCCAATTTAAAGCGATCTGCTATTTCGACGGCTTCTTCCATTGAAGCTTCAGCAGAAACAAGGGGGAGCAAGTCGCCGGTTATCATAATATCACTAACTTTGCCGGCAAGATGCTGGCCTATGGATCCGCCGGGATGAACCTTTCTGAAATCGCTTGTTTTAAAGTGTTTTTTGTTAATAAGAACCACGGCAAGGGCATCACCCATGGCAAGGAGAGCGGTTGTGCTGGCCGTGGGCGCAAGACCCAAGGGGCATGCTTCCCTGTCAACACCGACATCAATTATTATATCACTGTGTTTGGCCAGGGTGGAATTTTTATTGCCGGTAAAGGCGATAACTGTGCAGCCTACCTTTTTTATACTAGGGATAAGTATATTAAGCTCGTCGGTTTCACCACTATTGGAGAGGGCAAGAAATATATCATCCCCGGAAACCATGCCCAAATCTCCGTGCATGGCTTCAACAGGATGTAAAAATATAGACCGTGTCCCTGTAGAGTTTAATGTTGCTGCAATCTTTCTTCCCACTATTCCGGATTTACCTATTCCACCTATTATAAGCCTTCCCCTGGAGTTGCAAATAAGCTCCACCATTTCAGCAAAATTATTATCTATGCGGTCGATGAGCTTTAATATGCCTTCCGCTTCTATTTTTAAAACTTCAGTTGCCTGTTTTATTATCATTTGTGATTCGTTCCCCTGAAACTGCTTAAAATACCTGTTTATTTTTATCAAACCACATCTTGTCAATATTTAGATTAAAAATCAAGTGCTCTTTTTTAAGTTCCTTTTCATATCCAGAAAAATGTGCACAAAAAAAGTTGACAGATAATCTGTTAGAATTTATGTGCACAAGCTTAATAAAAATTGTTCAATATTTAAACTGAATTCAGTGATCAGGCTGAGTGATGGCAAAAAGTGGATAGTTACTTGTCAATCTTTTATGAAAATGTCTTTGTGCATCAGCCGACCAGGGTTTGACCGGAAACTATCCGGACAGCAGCTTGTCATATTAGACATCATCTATCCGACTTTTGCACATAAACATGTGCACAGCACATAAACATGTGCGATGTCTTTTTTTTCCTCTTTAGCACTATCACGCTTAACATGTTTATATCATTAGCAATATAATAAATGTATATAAATGGTTTTTCTGGCATAAGATTTGCTATATTTACATAAACTTAATCATAAACAGAATCTACCATTATGACAAATAATAGCTCTTTTAATCTATTCAACTGATATGTAATGATATCATAGCGTTGGAGGCTGAGAGATGATGAAAAAAGTTGCCGAGTTAAAACTTTCAACATGGTTAGCTGTTACGGCTTTTACAGTGCTTTTTTTCACTGCTGTTATATGCACAGCGGCTGACGGTATTCTGCAGGTGACCGTAGAGAAAGAAGCCCAAAATCCTATAGAGGGAATTACAGTATATCTGTTCAACGAAAACGGAACCTATCTTAACCAAAATCAGGTTACCGATTCAGCCGGAAACGTGGAGTTCAATCTCTCTGAAGGGACATATAAAATTCGCGCCGACTATCTTGGTTACCAGTTTTGGAGCCAGATATATTCAATTGACGGCGATATATCTGGGACCTTAACCATTGCACACCAGGATATCACCATCACGGTTCAGGGCGAGTATCAGGGGCTCCAGCCTCTTTCCGGTTTACAGGTTTATCTTTTCACCGAATCAGGCGCCTACCAGAGCCAGGCCCGGACCACCAATGAAAGTGGCCAGGTGTTCTTTAGCCTGCCTGAGCGAGCATACAAGGTACGGGCAGACTATTTGGGTCAGCAGTTCTGGTCTGATCCCTTTACATGGCAAAACACACCTGTAACCGTACCGATGTCTGATGCTGAAATCACGGTAACCGGAGCCGGTCTTCCTTTGGAAGGTGTTAATGTATATGTTTTTTCATCATCAGGCTCCTATCTTAGTATGTCCGACACTACCGGTTCCGACGGTAAAGTTATTTTCCGCCTTCCTGCAGGCGCTTACAAGTTCAGAGCTGATTATCAGTCCAGCCAGTACTGGACCGATGAAGAAACCCTTACCGCCGGCCAGGTCAATCCCATCAGCATTTCCACCGGCGGCGGGGCGCTTAACTTAACGGTCTTAAAAGGACCGGGTAATCCACTTACCGGTGTTAATTGTTACGCTTTCAGCGAGGCGGGCACCTACCTGGGCATGAGCGCCGCCACGGACTCAAATGGTCAGGTTGCCTTTAATCTTTCAGACGGCAGTTATAAAATTCGAGTAGACTACTTAGGTTATCAGTTTTGGAGCAAGATATATTCAATTGACGGCGATATATCCGGCACCTTAACCATTGCACACCAGGATATCACCATCACGGTTCAGGGCGAGTACCAGGGAATGCAACCCCTGGCCGGTTTGCCGGTTTATCTTTTCACCGAATCAGGCGCCTACCAGAGCCACGCCCGTACCACCAATGCAAATGGTCAGGTGTTCTTTAACCTGCCTGAGCAATCCTACAAGGTACGGGCAGACTATCTGGGCCGGCAGTTCTGGTCTGACCCCTTCACTTGGCAAAATACACCTGTGAGCATACCGATGTCTGATGCTGAAATCACGGTAACCGGAGCCGGTCTTCCTTTGGAAGGTGTTAATGTATATGTTTTTTCATCATCAGGCTCTTATCTTAGCATGTCCGACACTACCGGTTCCGACGGTAAAGTTACTTTCCGTCTTCCTGCAGGCGCTTACAAGTTCAGAGCTGATTATCAGTCCAGCCAGTACTGGACCGATGAAGAAACCATTACCGCCGGCCAGGTCAATCCCATCAGCATTTCCACAGGCGGCGGGGCACTGTCCTTTACGGTTTTAAAAGGGCCGGGTAATCCACTTACCAGTGTGAATTGCTATGTTTTCAACGAAGCGGGCACCTACCTGGGCATGAGTGCCGCCACGGACTCAAATGGTCAGGTTGCCTTTAATCTTTCAGACGGCAGTTATAAAATTCGGGTAGACTACTTAGGTTATCAGTTTTGGAGCCAGGTATATTCAGTTGCCGGTGATATATCCGGTACCTTAACCATCGCACACCAGGATATCACCATCACGGTTCAGGGTGAGTACCAGGGAATGCAGCCCCTGGCCGGTTTACCTGTTTATCTTTTTACCGAATCAGGCGCCTATCAGAGCCAGGCTCGGACTACGAATGCAGATGGCCAGGTTTTCTTTAATCTGCCTGAGCGAGCATACAAGGTACGGGCAGACTATCTGGGCCAGCAGTTCTGGTCTGATCCCTTTACATGGCAAAACACACCTGTAACCATTCAAGAGGGTATGGTCGAGATTCACATAACCCGATCCGGAGTAGATGTAAACGGTGCCAGGGTCTATCTGTTCAACCAGTCCGGTAGCTATCTGAGCAGGTATGAAACTACGGATGCCACCGGTAAGGTTCAGTTCCGGCTGCCAAGCCGCATATATAAATTTCGTGCTGATGAAGGAGGCGATCAGGCCTGGAGTTCCGAAATTCAGATTACGGCAGGTATTGTCAACAACGTTAGCATCGATTTTTCTCCTGTCAGTGTCATCATCAGTGCCGCCCCGGAGACCATTCATGTGGGCCAAACGTCAACTTTGACATGGAACTCAACCAATGCGGACAGCGCTACGATCGATCAAGGCATCGGCAGTGTGGCAGTGAGCGGGTCGACAGTTGTCTCACCAGCCGAAACCACCACCTATACAATTACAGTGACAGGTACACAGGGTTCGGCTGTAGCAAGCACTACGGTCACCGTTACCAACAATCCACCGGTTGCTGTAGATGATTTCATATCCACAGATGAAGACATGCCGATTACCGCCATTGCAGTGCTTGCCAACGACAGCGATCCGGACGGCGATACGGTCAGCATCAGAGATTTTACCCAGCCGTCTCACGGCACGGCCGGCAGCAACGGAGATGGGACACTGACGTACACCCCGGATGCGGACTTTAACGGCAGTGACAGTTTTACGTACACTATCACCGACGGAACATCCGAATCACCACCAGCAACGGTAACCATAACCATCAACCCTGTAAATGATCCGCCAGTGGCCAATGCCGGTGCTGATCAAAGCGTCAACCGCGGTGACACGGTCAGCCTGGACGGTACTCTATCATCCGATGTAGATGGAAATGTGTTAACATATCAATGGGCTTTTGTCTCGCTGCCCCAGGGAAGCAGTGCTGCTCTTTCGGATCCTGCCGCAGCCAACCCAACCTTTACGGCGGATGTTACCGGGACCTATGAATTGCAGCTTGTGGTCAACGACGGCACGGTTGACGGCCCGCCGGATGCGGTAACAATCACCGCTGCCGTTCCGATGATTTCTGTGCCGGATGTGACCGGACTAGTACAAACAGAGGCGGAATCACAGATTACTGCCGTCGGTCTTGCCGTCGGTACGATAACCACCGAATACCATACTGCGGTACTGGAAAATCATGTAATAAGCCAAAATCCGATTGCCGAAACATCGGTGGAAGAAAACAGCACGGTTGATTTAATCGTTTCTCTGGGGCCGGCTCCTGCTCTTACAGTCGGCATCAGCGCCTATCCTGAATTCATTCAGCAGGGTGAATCATCAACTCTTACATGGAGTTCAACCAATGCCGATTCGGCTGATATTGATCAGGGTATCGGGTCGGTTCCTGTAAACGGCACGATAACTGTGTCACCTGCTGAGACGACAGTTTATACTATTATGGTAATAGGTCCGGGAGGCTCGTCAACAGCAAGCACTACCGTTACTGTTAACTATCCGCCTCCGCTGACTCAAACTGAACTACCTATTGACGTAGATTTATATAGTTTTGGGTATTCCGTAGACATTAGTGGCAACTATACAATAGTTGCCGCGGGATCTTCAGGTGCCGGTGTCGTTTTGATTTATAAACGTGAAGGATCCGTTTGGATTCAGCAGGCAAGGCTGATTCCCGATGATTTTGAATCAGGAAAATATTATGCTCATTCCGTTGGTGTCAGCGGCGACTACGCTGTAATCGGAGCTACTAATACCGACAATTCAACAGGTGAGGTATACATCTTTAAGCGTGAGGGAGACGTGTGGAACCAGCAGCAAAAGCTGGTTTCACCAATTGCCAACGATGATTATGGAGAATCGGTAAGCATCGATGGCGATTACGTCATTGTAGGCGCTTCACATGCTCCGGCAGGTGACGATCGGCCGGGTGCCGCCTATATATTCAAACGGGAAGGAGACAGCTGGGCCCAGCAGGCCAAGCTGTCTGTTGCAGATCATCCGAATGATTATAATTTCGGCAAATCTGTAACAATTCACGATGATTATGCAATTATTGGAGCGACTGATTACGCGGAACACCCAGTATATACCAGTGCATATAGAGGTTGTGCTTTTATCTTTAAACGGACCGGATCAGTATGGATCGAGCAAGCCAAACTTATCGCCGGCAATGATTTGTTTGATAGCAGTTTTGGCTATTCGGTAGCAATTCATGGCGAATATGCCATGGCCGGCGGATCGAACGATGAAAATGATCTGGGTGCTGTCTATATTTACAAGTATGACGGCACCGCATGGACAAAACAGGTTAAGTTTGCTGGTGATAATATTTGGGGGTACGGCGGATTTGGGTATTCCGTAGCCCTCCATGAAGGGCATGCTGTTGTCGGCGCTCCATGGGCCGAACCAGAATCCGGTTATTATCCTTTGCCAGGTGCGGCATACCTTTTTAAGCTTGGCGAAAACGGCTGGGAGCTCCAACAAAAGGTATACGGTACTCCTGGAGGAATAGACGAAATAGGACCCGAGTTTGGCACATCTGTCGCCATGGATGGTGCATACTTTATTGTTGGGGCTCCATATACGAAAAACGAAAATGGAGAATATGTGGGTGCCGCCTATATTTATTTTAATGGCGATACAACAGTCACAATAGACGCAGCGCCTTCTGAAATTGTCATTGGTCAATCCGCCACGCTTTCGTGGACCTCTATCAATGCGGACACGGTAACAATTGACCAGGGAATTGGCGACGTCGATGTCAATGGCTCAATCACTGTAACCCCTGGCCAGACAACCACTTACTCCATTACGGCAACAGGCGCCGGCGGAAATGAAACGGATCACGTCACGATCAGTGTCATACCTCCGGTTCCTCCGGTGGTAAGTTTTAACACCCTGGAAAATAGGATTGATCCCGGTAATTCCACTACCCTTTGGTGGAATACCACCTATGCAGATTCCTGCAGTATTGCTCCGGCTATCGGTATTGTGAATCTTAATGATTCTATTACCGTATCACCGGCCGAAACCACAACCTACACGATCACCGCAACCGGTCCGGGAGGCACGACAACTGAAACCGTTAATTTAATCGTGGCTTTTGAACCTACGGTCAACATTACAGCAGCTCCCGAAACTATTTCACCGGGCGAATCATCCACCCTGACATGGAGTTCAACTTATGCCGACTCCGTCACTATAGAACCGGATATCGGCAATGTGGATTTAGCTGGTTCGCTGGATGTCTCCCCCCTTGGTACTACGGTGTATACCATCACCGCCACCGGTCCCGGGGGAACATCTTCGGGCAGTACTACTGTGCAGGTACAGGCCCTGCCGCCCGTAGCTACGCTAACCGCCGAGCCGGATACGATTGACGATGGAGAATCCTCAACGCTTACCTGGGATACCACCTATGCCGATTCGGTCATTATAGAGCCTGATGTTGGCAGTGTCGGTCTGAGCGGAAGTGTCTCGGTATCACCTACATCGTCCACTAACTATACCCTGACGGCCACCGGTCCATATGGGTCCGCCCAGCGCAGTGTGACTGTTACAGTTCAAAAACTACCGGGTATCTATTATGAATACGACGCATTGGGCAGGATCAAGAAAATCATTCGGATACCTAAATAACAGTACTAGGAATAACAGGTATACGGGTTAATAGTATCAATACAGCATTCGGTAAACATTTTTGGGGGATATCTAAAATGTACATTTTCAAAAACAGCATCTTGAAACACCTGGTGGTTATCGGAGTTTTTACAGCGACTATCCTTGGGCCTTTTTTCATTGCTTACGCAGAAGAAGAAACAGAATATGATCCGGTTTTAAATCCACAATTGATTCAAGCCGGCTTTTTAACCAAGAGTATAAATATCTCCAATTCCGGCACTGCATCCTTCAGCATACCTATCGAAGTCCCACCGGGGCGGGGTGGTATCGCGGTGCCCAATCTTTCGTTGCAATATTGCAGCAGCGGGTCAAACGGCTGGATCGGGGTTGGCTGGGATCTGGATGTGGGCTCAATCCAGCGAAAAACCAAATACGGTCTGGATTACACCGGTAACGATTTTGTCGTTAATGGTTCAACCGAATTGGTATCGCGAACAGACTGGGGTTCTAACTATTTCGGTGCTAAAATAGAAGAAGCATTCACGAAATATCAATTCATTTCCCCTGAAGCTGGCTGGGTAGCCACCCATAAAGACGGTACCCGCTACTATTACGGCAGTGATGCCGATTCGAGGCAGGAAAATGTGCACGGGGTATTCAAATGGTGTCTGGATCGGATTGAGGACACCAATGGCAATACCATGTCCGTCGAATATGTAAAAGATCAAGGCCGGATATACCCAAGCCGTATAAACTATACCGATGATTTAAATTATGTAACCTTCACCCTTGAAGACCGTCCGGATATCACAATCAGCTATAACACACATAGCGAGGTAAAAACCGCTAAAAGACTGGCTGACATCAGTGTTTACGGCAACAATCAACTGACCCGGCAGTACGTTTTGGAATACGAAATAGGAGCCTCCAGTGCACGCTCCAGGTTAAACGTGATCAATGTGGATCCGCTGCTGCCGCCGATTATAATAGCCTATCAGGAGGGTAATGACGGTTCTTTTAATGTTATAGATTATATAGAAGAACCTGATGCATCTGGTTTATATGGCGCGAACACCGTGTTTTTTACGGATGTTAACGGAGATGCGCGTGCAGATATGGTTAGGCGTGACACTTCTAGTATTTATACATACTTAGGTCAGGACGACGGCTCTTTTTCCGATGTGATTACTACCGATGGCACCTATAGCTGTATTTTAGCAGGTTGTATGCTAACTGGCGATGTGAACGGAGACGGATGGGTTGATCTTATCGCACGGGGAAGCCACGATCATGAATACAACTCTTTTCTTTCCAAGGGAGACGGGTCATTTGTATACGCAGGAACAAGCAATACATTAGTTTATGCTTATCCTGTTAATAGGGCGATATTAGCCGATATGAACCGAGACGGCAAGGCAGACCTGGTCAAGTTTGGACCGCTTGGCAACCCTGTTGTGTTTATCCATTATGCAATGTCTGATGGGTCAGGAATGTTTGAACAAAGTGGAATTAGTTCGTCATTAAATTTTCTTGATGGCCAGTGGACCGATCTTGGGGATGTTAATGGTGATGGTTTACCCGATTTGATTCGACTTTTATATGGGGTGACTGGTGTTGAAGTTTATTTGGCCAATGAGGATGGTAAATTTCCCAGTGTTGGAATAACGTCTGATATGGACGGATTTATGCATAGGTTGTTCAACCTGACAATGGATGTAAATGCAGATGGACTTACCGATGTCATTACATATTCTTACACAGATGATTATAAAAACGTCCATGTGCATCTTTCAAAAGGCGATGGCACGTTCAGTGAGCCCAAAACGAGTGCGGCAAGTCGCCGTAGTATTTTATATGGGGCGATTTTTTACGCCGACGTTAATGGTGACGGTTATCCTGATTTAGTTTACCGCGATTTTCATGAGAGCAATCTTGATGGAGGGTATCTCGATGTCTATTTCGGTAAGGGAGACGGTACTTTTGCAGAAAATGCCACCACTACGGCATGGGCACTGGGATGGCCGGGGATGGAGATGATGCATTTTGCAGACATCAATGGCGATGGTATGGATGACTTCATATCCCGAGTTGTCGATGATAATTATATCTATCTTGCCGCCGAGACCCCGCCAGACCTCCTCACCAGTAAAACAGACAGTTACGGCGCTGTAACTACCGTTGAATATAGGCCTTCATCCAATTACTTAAATTATGGACTACCCTATGTGGTTCAAACGGTCTCTTCCGTTGAAATTAACGATGGCCTGGGGGGGCTTTCCACCACAACCTACAATTATAACCAGGGATATTATGATGTTGTGGATCGTGAGTACAGGGGCTTTCATGAAGTGTCGAAGACCAACCCGGATTCAACCCGGACGATTGACTACTATCACGTCCTGGATGATGTTAA
>DAOWEJ010000012.1 GCA_030638575.1 Deltaproteobacteria bacterium
AAACTTGATGCTGCCAAGGTAAGAGCGGCTAATAGTGTGAATAGTAAAAGGATACGAAAAGAAATAGTAAATAACTCCATAAATTCGGATTAAAATCAACTTTATGAATGCGTTTTGAACCGCAGAATATCTACCTAACCGCCAATGCATTTTTGTACGAATTGGTTTGGCAGGCGTATATTCAAAAAGTGAGACCTTTGAAAAATGGTAATTTTTGTTCAAGTTCAAGGAAGGCGAAAATTTCAACCACAGGAATATATGTAATATTTCGAGGATTGAAATTTGAGCCTGACGCAGAAATAGGGGAAAAAGTGCCGTTTTGCAAAGGTCTCATAGTGCTTATTTAAATCGGAACTGCTATGTTTTTTTAAAAAAATTAGCTAAATTTTCAAAGCGCAAAATTATTTATTTCTATTAATAATAAATTATAACAGCATTTTACACCAAATGTCAATGTTTATCACAACCTTTTTTACTGCTTCATTAATGAATTGACTTTCTCGAACAATTAATCTAAATGAATGCCGATTTACAAAGCCATTAAAAATAAAATATTTTCAAAGGAGGAAGTTAATATGTCGGACATTATGCAAATCGCAAAAAACAAGGACCCCCAGGAAAGAGAATTTCATCAGGCTGTCAGTGAAGTCATGGAATCGGTTAAGCCGGTGCTGGATCAGAATCCTGTTTACAGACAGGCCAAAATACCGGAAAGGCTGATTGAACCGGAACGGGTGATTTTATTCCGTGTACCATGGATGGATGATCAAGGGGAGCCGCAGGTAAACAGGGGTTTTCGTATAGAAATGAACAGTGCAATAGGGCCTTACAAGGGCGGACTGCGCTTTCACCCGTCGGTTAACCTCGGCATTCTCAAATTTCTCGCCTTTGAGCAGGTTTTTAAGAATGCTCTCACCACTCTGCCCATGGGTGGTGGAAAAGGCGGTTCCGACTTTGACCCTAAGGGAAAATCGGATAACGAAGTCATGCGGTTTTGCCATAGTTTTATGTGTGAACTTTTCCGCCACATCGGTCCAAATACCGATGTTCCTGCAGGCGATATCGGTGTCGGTGCAAGAGAGATAGGTTTTCTTTTTGGAATGTATAAAAAATTGAAAAACGAATTCACCGGCATATTAACCGGTAAAGGTCTCAATTGGGGTGGTAGTCTTATCAGAGCGGAAGCGACAGGATACGGCTCGGTTTACTTTGCTGCCGAAATGCTTGCTACCAGAGACAAAAAATTGGAAGGCGCCTCTTGCCTGGTTTCAGGATCAGGGAACGTGGCTCAGTATACAGCGGAAAAACTTTTGGAGCTTGGAGCTAAAGTTGTTACTTTATCGGATTCTTCAGGTTACATTTATGATGAAAGCGGAATAGATACAAATAAACTTGAATACGTGAAGATGCTCAAGAACGTAAGAAGAGGAAGGATAGAGGAATATACCCAGAAGTATTCTTCAGCGGTTTATACCCCGGTTGATCCCTCAGCCGATCATAATCACCTATGGAACCACAAAGCAGATTGTGCCTTTCCCAGCGCCACCCAGAATGAAATCAACGCAAAGGATGCTCAGAACCTGGTAAACAATGGCGTTATTCTGGTCAGTGAAGGGGCAAACATGCCGACGGAACCGGAAGGCATAGATATTTTTCTTGGCAACAAGCTCCTCTATGGCCCGGGGAAGGCGGCAAATGCAGGAGGCGTTTCTGTCTCCGGGCTGGAAATGACACAGAACAGCATGCGCATATCCTGGACCCGTGAAGAAGTGGACGATCGGCTGAAAATGATTATGAAAAGTATTCACAAGACCTGCCTGGATGCGGCTGAACAATACGGCACGCCCGGCAACTACGTGAATGGTGCAAACATTGCCGGTTTTGTTAAAGTTGTTGATGCCATGATAGATCAGGGACTTGTCTGATTTTTCTGTCTTAAGAGAGCTAAAATAAAAGTGAGGGCAAATAATTTATGTCCGGCAACACTATTGACTGGAATGAGGTATGGAAACAGCAGATGACCAAACATATTGAATCAAATGGTGCTGTGGACTGTGCCCGGTTTTTCGGAGAAAAGGATATAGTAAAGCAGTATTCAAAAGTTGCCCAAAAGCACCAAAATGAACGGATTGAGAAGACCATAAGGGGTATTATAGTAACAGAAAAATCCCGTGTAATTGATATTGGAGCAGGCCCAGGCGTTTTATCGCTTCCCCTTGCTGAAAAAGTTGCTCATGTTACTGCAGTTGATCCTTCCAGGGAGATGATAGGCGTGTTGAGGAGCAAAATTAAAGATAAAGGGCTTTCCAACATTGCTTGTGTTGAAAAGCGTTGGGAAGATATCGACATTAAAACAGACATTAACCCTCCTTATGATATTGCCATAGCCTCGCTCTCTTTAGGAATGACAGATATCAGCAAATCGATAAGAAAAATGATGGATGTCTGTTCAAAAAATATATATCTATGCTGGCTTGCCGGTGAACCGTCATGGGAAGTTCTATATCGAGCACTCTGGCCTTCCTTACACGGTATTCCCTATCACCCGATACCAAAATGCGATTTGCTTTTTAATGTTTTATACCAGAGGGGAGTATATCCCAACGTAGAAGTTTTTCCTTACCGGTATTATAAGCGGTTTTCTTCTATGGAAGAAGCGGTTGATCATTTCAGCCCCAGGTTTTTAATTACAAAAGACCGTCAGAAATCTTCGCTCCGGGATTATCTCGAACGCATTCTTGAAATAAAAAACGGTTTATTGGTGCTTCTGTCCTCTGCCACCTGTATGAAGATATGGTGGGAAATCAATTAAGGAGCGTTCCTTCGGGACTTAAAGACCGCCCTGTTAGGGCTTGAAGAGCGTTCCTTCGGAACTCGAGGAGCGGCCTTCGGCCTTAAGGAGCATTCGCCTACGGCGGATTTAATTCCTAAAGCAAAGCGGTCATCAAACGAAGTGCTCCTCAAGCGAAGCGATCAATTGAGCGAAGCGCTCTTCGAACGCAGTGCTCTTCAAGTGAAGCGGTCATTGAGCGAAGCGCTCCTCTAAAACACCTTTATCTATTTCGTATGTCCTTTTACATAACAACCCGACCAGGTCCTGATCGTGGCTGATGAATACATAGCCGATGTTGTCTTGTCTTTGGATCTTCAGCAAAAGTCGAATTATCTGTGCCTGAGTTATGGTATCGAGCATGCTTGTGGGTTCATCCAGGATCACAACGGCAGGCTTGATACTCATAATCCTGGAAATGGCAATCCTTTGCAGTTCTCCTCCGCTTAGTTGTGCCGGGTAGCGGTTTAAAACACTGGTGTCGAGTCCTACACGGTCCAGCTGTTCTGAGATGATTTCTTCTGAAAAAGGAATTCCATATAGAATAAAGGGTTCTAAAACGCTGCGTCGAAGCTTCCATTTTGGATTGAAAGTACTCTCCGGGTGTTGAAATACTATCTGTATTTGACGACGTAACAGCTCTCTTGTTCTCCGGTTCAAAGACCAGGCTTTTTCTCCTTTAAAATAGATATGGCCACTGTCAGGTTTTAAGAGCCCGGACAACATCAACCCTAATGTGGTCTTACCTGACGCAGTTTCTCCCACAATCCCTATTGTTTCCCCCTGGTTGAGAGAAATATCCGCTTTTACAATCGCACACACCTTCCTTTTCTTTGACCAGCCTGTTTTGAAGGTTTTTCTCAGATTTTCGGCTTTAAGAAGCATAGCGCCAGCACCTGACCATATGTCCGTTTTGTTCAAAAAGAGGCGGCTTACTCAAACATTTATCAAATGCCATGTTGCAACTTAATCTAAAGCTGCAACCCGGCCCTGAATGATCGTTGTGGATTGGAGTATATCCTGTCAACACCTGCAATCCCCGGGAAGACTGAGCAGCCAGCAGGGCCTGCGAGTAAGGGTGTAACGGTTTTGCGAAAAATGGCTTACAGGGTGCAAGTTCTACAAGTTTGGATGCATACATGACTGCCACTTTCTCCGAAAATCTTTCCACGAACCACAGATCATGAGTCACGGCCAGTATAGTTTTTGAATTTAGATTTAGAAAGATACTCAATACATCTTCACGCTTTTTCCAATCCAACCCCTTTGTAGGCTCGTCAGCCAGGAGTATTTCCGCTTCGGAAGCTATTGCCATTGCCACCAATGCCCTTTCCTTCATCCCTCCGCTGTAATGATGGGGGTAATCAAAGGCCCTTTTTGCGGCGTTTTCAATACCCATGCTATCAAGCAGGGCAATTGCTTTTCTCCAGGCATCCTTTTTGCTAAACCCCCTGTGAACTCTTAAAGGCTCGGCTACCTGGGAGACGATCTTAATTACAGGATTCAAAGCATTTCCTATGCCCTGGGTAATATAGGCGATTTCATTTCCTCGCACCTTTCTCATTTCATCATCAGAAAAACAGAAAATATTTTTACCTTTAAAATAAACCTTGCCTGAAATCAGTGCATTTGCAGGCAATAGCTGAAGCAACGTCAGGAGCAAAACGCTTTTTCCACTACCTGTTTCACCGATCAAGGCTATCTTTTCCCTTTCTTTGATGTTTAAATCAAAATCATCTATTGCCCGCAGAATCGTACCGTCCGAATTTTGAAATCTTACTCCGAGCCCTTTGAAGGAAAGCAGGTCATCTTTTGAAGAATAAGTTGATGTGGATACAGCGCTCTCTGAGCAGTTATCCTTCATTTTTTTTACAGTTGATGTTTTCAGCAGACCTGCGCTATTGTTATTATCAAGAAAAGCATGACCCGCAACAGTAAAACCGAGCACCATAATTGATATGCAAAGAATTGGAGGTAGATACCACCAGTAATAGCCATTGATGAGCCCACCTTGTGAAAAGACGTCATGTAGAATTGTTCCCCAGCTCTTTTGGACAGGATCTCCCAATCCCAGAAAGCTGACGCCGGCTTCGAACAGCATGGCACTTGCAACTGCCAGTGTAGCTTTAGCAAGAATCACTTCCAGGGTATTAGGCAAAATGTGTCTAAACATAATATAACAACTTCCCCCACCAAGACTCCGTGCGCTCATAATAAAATCAGTCTCGCGAACCTGGAGCACTCTGGATCGAACAACTCTGGCCGTGCCCGGCCATGACAAAATGGCAACGCAAAAGATGATATTTTGGATTCCAGGTCCGAGATATGCCACGAGTATTATGACAAGCGGCAGTCCGGGAATAAGTAAAAACATGTCTGTAATGCGCATCAGTATATTGTCTGCGATTCCGCTCAGATATCCTGCTGCTATTCCTATAACAGTGCCAAAAACCGTAGCCAGAATTGCAGCAACCAGACCGATGAACACGGATATCCTTGCCCCGTAAATTAATTCGCTGAGGATGTCCTGTCCGATATCATTGGTCCCCAGGATGTGAACTCTACACGGTGGCTGATAAGGTTTTTCCAGAATTGTAAGGTCATAAGGGGCTATTAAGGACGGAAAAATGGAAATAATGAAAAAAATTAAGACCAGGGAGCAGGCAACAAGGACTTTGTTGTTATTCATTCCTCACCGAATCCTTTATCCTGGGATCAACAACAGCGTAAATAAAATCAGCAACAGCGTTGGCAAGGATCATGCAAAGAGCCAAAGCCAGGAAACATGCTGAAAGTAGTGGATAGTCTCTGGAAAGCACCGCATCATAAATAAGTGTGCCCATTCCCTGCCAGGAAAAAACAATTTCCACCAATAATGCGCCGCCAAGCATGAAACCAAAATCCATGGCAACTACTGTTATAAGTGGAGGGAGGACGTTTTTAAGTACATGGCAAAACAGGACTCGACTTTCTTTTAATCCTTTTGAAATGGCGGTAATGATATATTCCTCATGGGAAATATCTCTTACGGCATTACGCATGATAAGGTAGTTATAAGCAGTATTGTGAAATACAAGAACGGTCACCGGTAAAACCATGTGCTTTAACATATCCAATAAACCGGCAAAGCCTGAAGATGTCTCTTGAGCCATTCCACCCATGGGAAAAAGATCGAAACAAAACGCAAAAACAAGCAAAAATAAAAACCCCAGACAATAAGCCGGAGTGGAATAAACAAAGAGAAATACGGGAGTAAGAAACCAATCCTCTTTTTGTCCTCTTTTCCAACCTCCCAGTATGCCAAAATACGTCCCAAGTATTGTCGCTATTAAAATTGAAGGCAAAAGCAATACCATAGACCATTTTAATCTATAAAGGATCACTTGAAATACCGGCTTTCCATAATGGTAGGACCAGCCGAAGTCTGCTTTAAGGGTGTTTATTACGTAGGCAAAGTACTGTTTATATATCGGGCCGTCCAGTTCATATTTGGCCATTAATTCTTTTAAGGCTTGCGGCTTTTGAGCAGAAAGATAAAAATAGCCCTCTTCACCTAAAAGATGGATCAATGGATCACCGGGCATTAGATGAATCAGAAAAAAATTCAGACTAATAATACAGATAAAAGCAACAATGTATTGAGAAATTTTACCGGTAAGGCGTCCCATTGTTTTTGTTATTCCCCTGAATCGGGCAGTTCAACAAACTTCAAAAAACGCCAGGAAAAGCGGTTTGCCAGGCCTCCCTCCAGTTGATGAACTCGAAAACCCTGCCAGTTTTTGCGAAACGGGTAGATGTTTTTGCTCCAACAAAGAGCAATGGCAGGCAGATGCCGAGCATAATACGCCTGCAATTCATGGTATAAGCGCTTTGAAGATGAAGGTTCGGTAGTTGCCAATATGCGATCACACAAAGAGAAAAAATCAGGATCTGTCAGATTGCCGATTGTTCCTCCTCCCTTTCTGCGGGAATCAAAATATCCACTTGAATAACCCGCATGCATCATCATACCCCAGGGCGTGGTTCTGAAAAGTACCAAGTCATACCTGCCATTTTGCAAAAAGGCGATCCATGTAGATAGATCTGCAGACTGTATAACAAGATCCAGTCCGACAGCCTTGAGATCATGTTTCAGGAGTTTTATAAGCTGAGCATCTCCCAGGTCCGTCCTCGCAAGCAGGGTAAGAGAGAGCTTTTTACCATCTGGAAGCTCCAGTATCCCGTCTCCGTTATTATCCACTAATCCGCTGGAAGCTAAAAGTTTTCTGCTTTCCTGGGGATTATAAGTCAATTCGGAGAGTTCTGTCCAAAAAGGAAACACCGGTGGAACAAAACCTGTGCCCGGCACCCTTCCTTTGCCTCCAAAGAGACACTGGTTGATCCTCTTATAGTTTATCGACAGCGTAATAGCTTTTCGTATGTCTTTTTGGCCAAGCGGTTCATGTTTCATGTTAAATCCCAACGCGGCAGGAACTCCCATAGAATCAGCTTCAGCCATTTCCAGGTTGCCGTTTCCGATTAATTTTTTCAAATACTGGACAGGATAACCGGAAGCGTATTTATAATAAACATCAATCCTTTTTTTCAGTAATGCGAGTGTCAGGACATCCATGTTCTGATATAAATGAAACTCTATCCGCTCAATATCAGGAATAACTCCATGATAATTGTTGTTCACATCAAAACATATTTTGTTGGCTTTTTGATTAAAGGAATTGAAAATGAAAGGGCCGCAGCCTGTTGTAATCGCTCTGTTGTTTGTTCTTTGAGGAGAGTCTATTTCTTCCCAGATATGTTGTGGGAGGATGCGCACGATAAACCCGGCATTAATCAAAAAGCGACTATAGGGTTTTTTTAGCCTGAAAACCACTTCTGTGTCATTTGCCTGGATATCTTCAATCAGGTCGGCAATCCAGCCTGATGATGGATTATGCAAGGCAAGGTATCTGAATGTGAATATTACGTCTGTGGCGGAAACCGGATATCCATCATGCCACTTAGCATCAGGAACCAGTCTAAATTTCCATAGCTTTCCTCCTTCAAGGCATTCCCAGCTTTGGGCAAGTTGAGGAACTACTCTCAAATCAGGATCGAAGCGGACCAGCGAGTCGTGGGTCATGAGCATTGCCAGGATATTATAATAATAATCTGTTAATGGATTAATCTGTTTAATGTTTAAAGTAGACCCTATACGAAGCAGCTTTGTTTCTGCTGAAAAGATTTCTTCTTTTGGGGAAACTGAACAACCTGAAATATAAATTAAAAAAAATAACAGAATAATAATCAGGAGGGATTTATAAATACTCTTCAAAGGATAGACAAATTTCATACTCTCTGATCCTGCTTCGTGTTCTCAGTTAAGCTGGTGTCAAGGTCGAGCCACGCTAATCGCGCGGCTCGATCCGGTTTTTATTTTTAGAAGAACAGTGTAATCTCGCCAAAAAATACACGGCCGGGATCTTCATATATATAGAAGGTTCTATATTCTTCATCAAAAACATTATCTACACTTAACGAAATGTCGATATTTTTTAAATAGCCCCAGGCTATGGGGAAATGTTTGATGGCTTTTAGATCGACCACAAACGATTCATCCATATACCTTTCTTCTCCGGCAGAAGTGTATTCAATATTATCGTCATTGGTATGTTGTTTGCTTAGATACCGGCCAAATATGCTTGCAGTAAAATTGTCTTTTCTTTCATAGGTAACACCCAGATTTACCTTATTCTTAGGACTAAAAGGAAGCCAGTTCCCTTCCTGATCAGGGTTGGATGGGTTTTCATCTATTTTTGCCTCGTTCCATGTGTAATTTGCATTCACCATCCAGTGTTTAAAAAGCCGTAAATCAATTTCAAACTCAACCCCGTACGACTTCGTCTTGCCTATATTTCTGTTAACCCAGACATTGCTGGCGTCAAACCAGGATGAAATCTTGTCTTCAGTGTAGTTGTAAAAACCTATAGCCTTGGCCTGAATGTTACCGCCAAACCATTGTTCCAGCCCCAGTTCCCAGGAGTGGATTTTTTCAGGTTTGAGATTCGGGTTTGGCTCTCTTGGATTTCCGCCTGAGGTTCGATCATCATAAAGCTGTTCCGAAGTAGGTGGCTTAAAACCCATTCCATAGTTTGCCCAGACCGATGTATCTTCTGCAAAGTTGTATCTCGCCCCAAGTTTCGGGCTCCAGTTGTCGTCCGTACGATCCCCGGGATTCGGATTTGTGTAGTTGCTAAAGTAATTATCATAATTTTTCCAATGGTCATAACGAAGTCCTGCCGCAATGGTTAACGCCCCTGTCGGTTTCCAAACGTCCTGGAGGTATCCTGCCTGGGTTTTTACTTTATATTCATTGCTTCTCCACAAATCACCTGTATTCCAGTCAAAATATTCTTGATCGGTTTTTTGATCGTTATAAAAAACGCCGGCTGTTAGTGTATGTCCCCAGCCCATCTCTCCGGTAAGCTGCAATTCTATTGGTATTTCATAATAGTCTGTAAACCGTTTCCTGTTTTTGTCATAATTGGTTCCTCCCTGATCGTATAAATGCAACAGATCATCATAACGATATCCCAGTGATCCTTTAAAAACGAACTTATCTCCCAGGCCCTGGTCATAGATTAGGCTGGCAAAGTGCCGATCCCAGTCACCTCCAACGTGAGGCCGGCCCCTTGTATACTCGTCATTAAAGAAATTGTATAAAAAAGACAGCTTGGAGTTGTTGTTGAAATCATAATTTGTATTGAGCGAAACACCCAATTTGTCGTATTCACACCCATCGATCATTGTTATACTGGGTATGATGGTGTTTGTTACTACCTCTGCACCGTCGGATCCTTCCTTGAATGCTGCAAGTGAAAAATGAAACTTGTCTATACCTCCACTTGTTGTAATATTAGAACGGTATGTATCGAATGTTCCATAACCGCCGTTAACACTGCCCTCAAATTCATCACCGCCTTCTTTTGTTATGATGTTTATGACACCACCAGCGGCATTTGCGCCGTATAGGGCCGAAGCAGGACCACGAACGATTTCGATTCTATCTACGTTCCCGGGCGGTATGGCTTGAGAAATCTCCCAGTTAGTGGGAATTCCGTTAACCAGAACAACCGTCGCATCACTACCGACTCCTCGTATATTTGGATAAGCGGGAAAGGGTGCGTATGCACGTCGAAGTGTAATACCCGTCACTTGGCGTAATACATCACCTATGTCCCCATTAGGCAAATTTTGGTTTTCTATCTCCTCTGAAGTAATTATCGTCACTGAAGCAGGAACATCCTTTACAGAGGTCTCATATTTTGTTGCGGTCACCACTACTTCTTCCAATACTACAGGTTCTCCTTCCTCTGCCCAGCTAAGCGTAAATAAAACAAGGCTCAGAATTGACGTTAAAAAAGCAAGTTGAATAATTTTCATGATAGATAGTCATCTCCTTTCATAATGAGACCTTTGAAAAATGATGATTTTTGTTCGAGTTCAAGGAAGGCGAAAATTTCAACCACAGGTCCGCCTTAGGCGGATCGAGGATTGAAATATGAGCCTGACGCAGAAATCGGACAGATAAGCGCAGACTTCGAAAAGTGCTGTTTTGCAAAGGTCTCATAATATTATTTGAAAGGCAGAGGTGTCTTAAGGGTATAGAAATCTTGATTTTGTTTTACTTGTTTGATAAAAACAGGTTAACCCGGTGGAAACCTCTGCCGCGTTCAAGGAAGGCAGCCTGCACACCCCTGCCAGGGAAGGGCTGCCTTCCTTCGTTTGAGCCAGTTTCAAAACGTCCCCTTTCGTCCGATATCTGCGTCAGGCTCAAATTTTGGCACTTTAGTGAAGCTTTAGCGCTATCCTCGGTCCGCCTCAGGCGGACCTGTGGTTAATCCGCCTTAGGCGGATCGCCTTCCTTGATCTCGAACAAAATTGAACATTTTGAAACGGACTCGTTTTTTTAATGATATTTCTAATGCTAAACTACAATTTCCTTGGTGCTCTTTTTTTTATTCACCTCCTTTCTGTTTTTTTGGCAATAAAAAAGCCATAAAGGCCTTTCATTCCCCTTCGAGGGGAAATGCCTTCATGGCTTGAATAAATATCAGAGATTCAAATCCCAAAAACAAGTACAGATAGCACAAAGCTATGGAACAAGATCTTTACAAAGAATTTTCCTTTACGCAATTTCCTATCGCGCTTTAACAACAATAATTACCGGCATTTTGTATTTTGTCAAGAGGAATATTGGAGACTTTATTCCTTTCCTTCAATTTTATCAAAGGCACCTTCTATTGCCTGTCTAAGCACTTCGATTTTAGCAGGTTTGCAAAGGTAGCCGTCAAACCCTGCCTCTTCCAGATTTTCAGTGTCATATTCGGTAATATATCCGGATAAAGCATAAACAACAGACTTGGAATCGATTTCCTTGATTTGTTTACACAGCTCGACACCATCTTTTCCTGGCAGGTCCAAATCGGTTATTATAAGCGGAAACTTTTTCTTTTTTAATATTTCCAGAGCCTCTTCAGAACTGCCGGCAACTTCGACCAAATATTCCAACCTGGCAAGAATTTTTTTTAAAGCATTCAGATAAGATTTATCATCATCTATAATTAATATTTCCTTTTTATTCATACTTTAAACCTTTGGGTGAACTTTTCATCAAAACTAAGCAACTTGACAGCGGGATGGACTTTTATCCAAATTTCAAATTTGCTAATAGGGATCAGTTATCAATCTTTATACTGCCTTGATACAGAGTAACTCCATATGGTGTTTTATCTAAAGAATAATCAACAGGTTTTGTAAAAAATGGATCTTCATAAATCTCCCGAAGAAAATCATCGCGAAAATCCGGGTGTGCAATGCTGGCTACAGCCAGCGCCTTGTTACCCGAAGAGAGCCCGCGAAGGTCGGCAATACCGTATTCCGTAACAATAACAACGTCATCATAGGAAGAAGCGGTTAAACTGATGCCCGATGGATGCCTTTTAACTATTTTGGATTCCCCTTTATTGGTAATGCTTTTTATTGCAATAATCGGTGCACCTATGGACGGGTTATGAATGGCACGTATAAAATCAGGCTGTCCCCCGACACCGCTGTAATAGCGTTTGGGATCGATAAAATCCGCCCAGACATTACCGAAAAGGTCGACACCGATGGCGGTATTAACCGAAATAAAAGGGCTGTTTTTTTGAACGGTTTCCGCTGAATTCGTATAAGAGGATGGTCGCATTTGGACTCCGGCTCGCATATGAACAAAATCGTATAACTCCCCGGAACCCATAATCAGGCTGGTCGTACTGTATCCCAGGTTAGCCTTTTTTCTTCGATTTGTCACAATACCCATTTTCTCCAGATACATTAATCCGTCACTGTAAAGTTCTGTCTGCACACCCAGATCTTTGTATCCGGCATTTTTTATGGTACCCACCACCGCATCCGGAATCTTTCCGATGCCCACCTGCAGGGTTATCCCGTCTCTGATAAAATATTCTGTTATAAGTTCCCCGATTCTCCTTTCTTCGTTTGACAGATTCTCAAAATCGGGCGCGGGAAAGGTATATACCGGTTTGATATTCTCCTCAATGAGGTAATCAATCGATTGGGCATCCACAATACTCTGGCCCTGGGTAAAGGGCATACTGTTATCTATCTCGGCAATTACGACTTTGGCATGATCTATTGCAGTGTGGAGCGCTTCAACTGACAGACCAAGGCTGTATTCACCGGTATAATCATTTTGTCTTACTTTCATTAAAACAACATCCGGTTCATATTTCCTGTCTTTACCTATTAAATTGTCCAAATTGGCTAATGTGCAGGGAAGATAAAATGCACGCCCCTCGTTAGCTGCCTGCCTGACCTCACCGGCGGAAAAAATTGAATAGGTCATTATGCGATCCTGCAAGCCTTTTTCCACATAGGGCACTGGTCCTTGCAGCAAAAGGTGAATCATTTTTAAAAAAGGAAGTTTCAGATTGTTTGATTTTATTGTTTCGGTCAATGCCTCAATTGAGGCTGTAGGCGTAGCTGCATTAGATCCCACATAGCAGTTGATCGTATCTTTTTGCTTTAGATTTTCTGCAACAACTTCCCCTATTTGATCAAGCTTGATGATTTCAGGCCGGCAAGTCATTAAAATCTCCTAACTGTCTGTATTTATAATCAATAAATTTCAAAATTGGTTTGTCTGTAGCAAATCGGGAATAAAAATGGATATGTGTGTATACGAAAAAATACGATAATACAAACCTTTTTTGAATCTCAATCTTTTCCCGTTTTTCTGTTTAAAAAGATTTGTTGAGTTGCTTTTTTGTAAAGTTCCATGAAGGGGGGTGAGATAAGTAACCCCCTGAAATTGCGAAAAGTGACCGGGGAGGGTCTTGACATTGCTTGACATTACCTCTTTATTCCGACATATTTCAAAGGAGTTTTGATAAAAGTAACGCGATTAAAAATTATTAAAAGGGCGTTCGATGAAAAGAAGGACTTCATTCCTGATTATCATATTGTTTATTCAGGCTTTTACCTCAGCCGCAGCTCAGGCAGATAGAACGGTCAATGTCGGAGTATACCAGAACAAGCCTCTAACCTTTATTGAGCCTGATGGGAGTGTCAGAGGTTTCTTTATTGATGTTTTAGAGAATATTGCCACAAAAGAGGGTTGGAATATCCATTACACTCCTGGCACATGGCCGCAATGCCTCACCAATCTGAAAGAAGGAAAAATAGACCTCTTGGGTGTTATCGCATATTCTAAAGAGCGAGGTAAATATTTTGACTATACATACCAAAATATTATCACAGAATGGGGGCAGATATATATTAGCAAAGGGAAGCAAATTGAGTCAATCTTAGACCTTAAGAACAGAAAAATCGCGGTGCTTCAAAATGATATGCACTTTATAACTTTAAAAAATCTGACCAGTGAATTAGGAGTTAAATGTCGATTTATTGAAGCTTTTGAGTATCAAGACGTGTTGGGAATAGTAGAGACAGGCAAATGTGATGCAGGTCTTGTCAGCCATTTTTACGGTATTCAGCACGAAGGAGATTATGAAATTCAAAAAAGCCCTATCATTATAAGCCCCAAGGAACTTTATTGTGCAGCGAGTAAAGATAAAAATTCAGATTTATTATATGCCCTGGATATGCAAGTACGTAAGTTGAAAAATGATGAACACTCCATTTACTATCAATCGATAGATAAGTGGTTTGGCGTAAGAACCAAGTCAGTTCTCCCAAAATGGTTTAAATGGATAATTGCTTGTGTGGTATCCCTTTTATTTTTATTCATGATCATTAGTTTACTATTCAGAGCACAGGTTAAGCTGAAAACAAAGGAACTGACGGATGAGATCGAACAACGTATACATGCGGAAAAAGCGCTGCGAAAGAGCGAGGAGAAGTATCGCGATCTCGTTGAAAACATTAACGAGGTCATTTTTACCGTTGATAAGACCGGACTTCTTACCTATGTCAGCCCCGCTGTGGAATCCATTTTGGGTTATAGCCCCTCCGAGATCATTGGCAAGCCGGTTCAAGAGATCATATATCAGCAAGACGTGCAATTTGTGATGGATCGTTTCCAGAAAGCTCTCTCCGGAATAAAAAATCCTTCTGAGTACAGAGTATACAAAAAATCCGGAAAAATATGCTGGGTGTACTCTTCCAGCAAGCCAATCTTCGATAAAAAGGGTGTTTGTGGCCTGCAAGGTCTGCTGACCGATATTGATGACCGGAAACAATCAGAAGAAGAGAAAAAGGGTTTAGAGAAAAAGCTTGCCCGTTCTCAAAAAATGGAGGCAATGGGCCTTCTCGCCGGTGGTGTCGCCCATGACCTCAACAATGTGTTGTCCGGGGTTATAAATTATCCTGAGTTGTTGTTAATGAGCCTTCCCGCAGAGAGCCCGATGAAAAAACCCCTCCTGACCATACAGAATTCAGGCTTAAAAGCGGCTGCAATCGTTCATGATTTATTAAACCTTGCAAGAAGGGGTGTTAATGTCAATGAAGTTTTGAATTTAAACGATATTATTTCTGATCATTTAAGGTCTCCTGAACATAAAAAGACTATTAGCTATAACCCTGGTGTTGATATTGAGACTAATCTTGAACCTGATCTTCTCAATATAAAAGGTTCTCCGGTTCACTTAAAGAAAGCTGTGATGAATTTGCTCTCCAATGCAGTGGAAGCGCAGCCCGGTGGAGGCAGGATCATTGTCTCTACTGAAAACAGATATGTTGACAGTCCAATAAAGGGTTATGATAATATAGATGAAGGGGATTTTACCGTCCTGAGAATAGAAGACAACGGTACTGGAATCGCTGTCGAGGACCTCGAAAATATATTTGAACCCTTTTACACAAAAAAAGAAATGGGTAGAAGCGGTACGGGCTTGGGAATGACTATTGTATGGACCACAGTTCAAGACCATCAAGGATATATAAATATAGAAAGCACTGAAGGAAAAGGGACCGCCTTTGAACTCTATTTTCCTGTAACAAGAGAAGAGATTGCTAAAGAGAAAGTCTCGATACCGCTTAAAGACTACATGGGCAGGGGTGAAACAATTTTAGTTATTGATGATATTGAGGAACAAAGGGAAATAGCATCTGAAATGTTAAAAACATTGGATTATTTTGTCACTTCCGTTTCAAGCGGTGAAGAAGCGGTTGAATACATAAAAAACAATTCGGTAGATTTATTGGTTTTAGATATGATTATGGGCATGGGCATGGATGGCCTTGACACATACAAGAAAATTATCGAAGAGCATCCGGGCCAAAAAGCAATCATTGCAAGTGGGTTTTCTGAAACAGACCGGGTCAAGGAGGTTCAAAGACTTAGCGCCGGAGCATATGTTAAAAAACCCTATACTTTGGAAAAGATTGGTTTAGCCGTGAAAACCGAATTGGAAAGATAACAACCGGTGTCTTATTGTTGCTATCTGCTATCTATATGTAAAAATCCTCCTTTCCTCAAATTCTGAGAGATCCATACTTTTCAGGATAAAAGACCAAAAGAGAGGAAAAAAAAGATCAGCGAGTATTCCGTATAGGACAATAATGAAAACTCACCTGAATAGTAAGCAGTGGATTACTCTGATCATCTGCACAGCTTTCTGCCTGTTATCAGCGGACAACGTTTTATCACAAGAGGCAAAAGAGCATGCAAAAGAGCAGTTAACCGGTCATGTTTTCTACGGTAAGATGCTCATTCCAAACAATGACTCGGACCTTGGAGAGAGTGACTACGACATCAGCATTTTTGGTGCTGATGTGCAAAAGCCATTCGGCGGGGAAACTTTCAAGTATGGCATCGAAACCGGTGCCCTCTTCAGCCTGGACAGTGATGTTCGAAGTTTTAGCGTATCTTCCGGGAGCAGCGGTGGCAAAGTTGCTATTTCGGTGGATGTCAACTCGCTTTTGATCGACTATTTCTTTGGCGTGTATCTCGGCTTCGAACCAGCAAAATGGCTCCGGCTAAATGTGGGTGCCGGCCCCTTGCTCATCTGGGGGAAACGGGAGACCGAACCCGAGGCATCGGCACCCGAAGAGTTCAACTCTGAATCAGAATCCGGTTTTGGCGCTGGTCTATACGCTCGAGCAGGTATCGACATCTTTTTAAGTGAAAACTTCGGACTCAATGCCGGAGCCCGAATTAACGAAACTACGCTGAGTTTTAAGGATACGACGGGCAAAATCGATATCGAAGGCTGGCAATACTATTTCGGTATTGCCTTTCGCTTTTGAAAAGTAAACAGATAATTATATGTGCGATCATTTGTTTAGCTGGTCTCCTCTTTTTAGGATCTGCCTGCGCAAATGAATAAAACGTAGAACAGGGGCTCTATGCTCTCACCAGCATCACCCTCGTATTTGTCGAATTGATTCCTCAAAATTTTCCTCCTTCATGGGTTTTTCAGGACATTCTTTAATTAACTAACCAACCTAATCAATCAACTGATAATTACCCCCAATTGAAATCGATAGTCTCCGGTTAGTCCCCGTCACACGATGCCCTTTTAAAGGTGGTTTTCGATATTCTTTACTTTTGTTTTTTGCAGGTTGGAGATGATCCACCCGGCCGGATGGTGTCTACAACAAAAAAATAGGGGGCCAGTACAAGCATAAACCAGAAAAATGAAATTAGTGTGTTGATCGCGTCACAGACGGAGTTGTTGGTTACGGGCCAGAAATACTTGTCGTGGAATTTAAGGAATGGGTAATCTTTATTTTTAACAGAGGTCCGGAACAACACATCA
>DAOWEJ010000013.1 GCA_030638575.1 Deltaproteobacteria bacterium
CCGTTTAACCGGATGGTGTGTTCGTCGGAGAATGTTGGGTTGCCAAATTCCACCTTTGCACCCAAAGAGCAAAATCTTTCTTCGGAATCGTGTTTCTGAATGGTGCTGATCACCGATTGTATTCTTTTTTTTACCTCCCTGTAATCCACCGGCGGCAGCTCTACTGAAGGAAGGCCAAATGCCTTTGAGTTTCTCATAGAATGGTAAATATGGGCTGTCTTGATCAGGGTTTTACTGGGAACACAGCCAAAGTGGAGGCAGTCTCCTCCCAGTTCACTCTCTTTTTCTACGAGAAGTGTTTTGGCTCCAAACTGGGACGCCCCTGCCGCAACTGTTAGCCCCCCGGAGCCACCGCCTATAATTCCAATATCAAAATCATATTCTGCCATGAGTTCCTCCTAATTGTATTAATTAACGTTTTTGGACGCAGATGAACACGTGCCTTCAAGGTGGTAATTGCCACATAGGTAATTCTCTTTAATCTGTTTCCCCTTAAAGTTACCACACAGACTTCATGGCCGAGGGAGCCAAATTCCACTTCCTGCCGTAAACGTGCACTCTGTTCACCGGCTTGCCATCCTTATGAAGGATTCCCCCGGCATGTAGCCATGCCAGTATTCCTCCCCGCATGTTGAACATGCTGATGCCCTTTTTTTTGAGCTTGCGAGCTAGTTTGCCGCTTCTTGAGCCTATGGTGCAGTATCCTATAACGATATAATCCCGGTATGCTGAAGGATTTCGCCTGAATTCAGTTTCCGTAATTGCCCCGGTAATCATAGACACCGCTTGCTCTTTGGTTTTTCGGATATCCACAAGAATTACTTTTTCCCGGTCCATCAGGTGAAGGGTCTGCCCTGCCGAAAAATCTTTCACTTTAGGAAAATGCTTTTTGTAACCTTCATACATTTCATCAATTTTACGTTTCTTAGCAGCATCAGTCAAAGATTCCGCTGCAACCAGGGCTTGGGAAAAGATAATGAGACAAAGAAGCGGTACCATCCAGACTAATAACTTTTTTTTTTGTGTCTTCCCGTATGAAACATAAAATGATCAATCTCCATGTTAACACGCAGCCTTTATTTTCCATTAAGAGACCAGTCATAATCAAGATATTTAACCTTGATTTTTCCCCTCCTGGCCTCCAGTTGCCTTTTTAGATCCCCTTTTGCGTACTTCAAGAAAAAGCCGATGATATCCTTATTGAAATCCTCCGCAAACCACTTAAATATACTGCTCACATAAAGCGTGTGGTCTTCAAGGCGGTTATTTTCGAGATCGTTGATAAACGCCCTTGTCATTTCATCCAGTTGTTGCTCCAGATCGCCCCCACGATATGGCTCAGACCGTAAAGGGGGACAGCTTTTGGCTGCGCAATTTATTGCAAAATGTACCCGCGGATCCTTAGAGCGGGGTCTGAGTATATCATGCTCAATATTATCCAGTGTAAGGGCTGTGCCATCAATACGACAAATCTTCTTTTTCCAAGGGCTTTTAAACAGGCTTCCCAGTTCCTTGATGGATTTAACACCAGGGTATCCGCTCAGGATCAGCTTGATGGTCCAGGAGTTGTAAGCATTGATATAGAAGGCAAATTGCTCGTTGCGAGACAGTATCTTCGAATCGACTTCTTCGAGAACTTTGAGATACTTATCAAGGACAGATTCTTCATTTTTAAAGCCTTGATAGTTCACCACGCCATCCTTCACATAATTTTTTAGCAGCCCAGCATAAAGGCTGTGGTTTACTCCTTGAACGGCTGAGGCTGTCGTTGTCAAGCCCATGATCAGAAAACATAATAGAGCCCCAACACATACTTTATACCAGTGATACTTCATGGTGTTTTTTCTCCTTCCTGTTCTTCACACAACTCGCCCAATTAGGATGCGTGCCAGATCCATTTTTTCCTGACCTTTTACCATCTGTCGTTTGTCAAATGAAATCCTTACATGGAATGGCGATCTTTAAAATTCTTTTTCTTTCTTGATCGTGTTGTTCTCATATTGAATCTCGAAACCCAGTATACGTTTCCATAACAGGCCTCCGCGGTTAAAACTAAGTATTACAGAATTGTGCAGCTTTTCTTAAACATTCTTTTTGCAAATATTGTGCCATACAGAACCATTTCACTGTAGTTGGCGAAGACGTGAATAGTTTAAACAAGTTATTTGCGGGGCTTTTCCAGTAGCTTTTTAGGTAAAGTTTTCTGGAGGGTTTAGTAATATGCCAAATCGGCATTTGCTATATGAAAAACCCGATACTAATCAAATACTTGTACCCAATGATGCCAATTTGGAACGGCTCATTTTGGCTTCTAACCCTCACTCTGATAGAGCTTTGCTATCGCTCTCATATTAATCTGTCGAACTCGCTATAACAATGGAGCGAGCACAGTGTATTACAAGAAGAAATACTGCATTTTGAACGTAGCATTATAGTGGCGTCTCCTAAAGCTCACCGAGATAGTTTGAGATCAAATCAAGCTATTGGACTTTACTAAGGGCTTATTCTAATATTTTGGATTCTGGATATTTATCCTCCCACTTGCCCCATCGAGTATCTTCAGAGGATACCTTTGGAAGCCATCTCTTAAAATATTTTCCCTGAATCCCCATGAGCCCTTTCCTGTAAGGATACCACAAGGTTTCAGTCTCCTTGTCGTACAATACAAATGTGTTCTTGTAAGTCCAACCAGACGGCACAAGAGTCAGAGTCCGATCATCAATGTGGCGGCTGTACACAGCCGCTAAATTCACAAGAGGTCAGTAACCCACCGCAATAGGTTCTGAGTCTATCGTGGTGTTGGCGATCTCATGACGTCTCAGTTTGGGAACCGAATAGGCGTGTGCCTCAGTGCCAGCGGTAACTCCAATAACTCGAAGGCCCCTGGAAACAAAAAAGGTATCGTCACTCAAATAGGACTCGTCAAGCGGGGTAAAGGCTTCCCTCCCTATTCCGTATTGAAACCGGTGGGGATCAAACCCGATTGATTTGGCCTTAGTAACATCCCAGCGTTCTCCGGTCTGATCAACTATATATATCTTGTCTGCTTCTCGAAGAACAAATGAGAAGGCAGTGCCGGATGTTATAAAATAGGCGAGGCACAAAAATAAGGTAAAATAGCTCAATGTTTTTTTACGCATAATGATACTCATCCCCTTTTTCTCAAGTTGCGAAAATAATTAAAAAGCTGCCTGTTTTATATGTCGTTTGGACAACTGAATCCTTACATGAGTAAATGGAAAAGTAAGGTGAATGCTTGTCATGAGGAAAAATCAAAGAAAGAATGATATCTAACAAGCGCCTACTGAGATTTGTTCAGACTATCAATGAAGGAGCGTTTGATACGTTCTCGGGCCTCCGGGTGGAGAGTGAGCGAGGGTTTTGTATCTTCAACGCACCTCTCCTGAAGGCGCATTACTTCCTTTAATATCAGCAATTTCTTTCTGTAGCGTGAGCAGAATTTACACATGAATAAGAGACATCAGGGACGGGTGCCGTTAATTCGTAACAATTTTGGCCGTTTCATCCTATTTAAGCGAACTAAAACCCCAATACATATGTCCGGTAAACGCCAAGCCCTGTATAAATCTGTAATAAGGCAAGAAACAACATCACTGTATTGAATATCGCATGAATGAGAGGAAGAATTGTTCGCTTTTTTTTCTTTCTGTCCATATAAATACCGGAGCCTATTGCAAACAGAGTAAAAGGAATCATTAATAATCCTATTTTAGCATGGTATCCGGTAATGAACAAGCCATACCAGCTTGTTTTCACTGTGTATAAGCCACCGAAAATACCAATCAGCCAGATGGTTGTTGCTATAATGCCGAAACGAACATGCTGATTCCAATTAAAACGAGTCTTTTTTTTTAAGTGTACCATACGGAATCGTGAAATACCAAGCTTCATAACATAAAGCGCAATTAAAATGCCTACAGATTGAAATATAGGATGAATGAGCAACATGAATTGTACTTCTCTACCTTAAAAATAAATTATGAAAAAATGGTGCCAAGAGCCAAAATAAATCATTGTTACGCTTGAATTCGTTGTCCTTCCCGTAATTTTTCTTTACCGCAATTGAACTTCACTTCCAAGTTATATGACGAACTTGAAATGCAATTTGATAAAGGACGACAATTTTTAATTAAACTCATGCACAAGAATAAAATCATTTTTTGCCCTTGTGCCATGGCATCCAACACAACCCCCGGGTTTTCCGAATTTGTCAGCCTTACCATCAGGTGAATATTTGACCCAAAACCAATCACCAGCATCGGGATTATATCCATTAACTTTATACATTACAGTGATTGCTTTAAGCTCTTTAGACTTACTATAATTTTCTTTAACAGCTATGGTACCATATTGAACAGGAGGTTTTGTTGAATTTATACCTCGATCATTTACGAACACCTTGTGTAATGGACCATGGGGGGCGCGACCTGGTTGCATACCTTGATGATCGGGCCAAAAAGACCATTTTGTATAAGGGGATTCTTTAGTTATGTATTTCCAAATTGCATCAGGATCATGAGATGGCGATTCAGCAAACGCAATAGCAGCAACTATTACACAAATCGAAATAACACTAATACTAATAACGAATTTTTTCATAACAAACTCCTTTCATTTTAATGGGTTATATAAAAATAAAAAACTTGCCATACCATGCCTTTTCGTTCTGGCACTTAAAGAATACCACGAATTACCATCAGCCTGATTTCAGTCATATCCTCCATGGCAAAACGTATACCTTCACGTCCCAGGCCGCTGTCTTTTATCCCTCCGTAGGGCATCTGATCCGCTCTCCAGGACGGTACATCTCCGATTACCACACCTCCCACCTCAAGCGTATCCCATGCCTGGTAGGCCTTGTATATATCACGGGTAAAAATACCGGCCTGAAGCCCGAAATCACTTTTATTTACCTGTTCAAGCGCATGATTAAAATCTTTAAATTCAGAAAGTACGGCAACAGGACCGAAAGCTTCTTTTCTGCATATGTCTTCACCTTCCGGAACGTTTTCAAGAAGTGTGGCCTCCAGCATTGCTCCTTCCCGTTTTCCTCCGCATAACAGCGCGGCTCCACTTTTCAGGGCGCTGTTGATCCAGTTTTCAAGCCGCACAGCTTCTTTTTCTGAAATCATGGGGCCGATAAAAACATCTTCCTTTTTGGGATCACCCATTTTCAGCGCCCGGGTTGCCTTCACCAGTCTGGATTTAAATTCATCATAGACCTTTTCATGTATAAGAATCCGCTGCACACCGATACAACTTTGCCCGGACTGGTAAAACGCTCCGAAAACAATACGCGAGATTGCATCATCAAGGCCGGCATCTTCATCAACAATGCACGCGGCATTACCTCCTAGTTCCAGAACAACCTTTTTCTTTCCGGCCCTGGTTTTAAGATTCCATCCCACAGCAGGAGAGCCGGTAAAAGAAAGAAGTTTCAGCCTTGGATCTTCAACAAAAAGTCGTGCACTGTCCCGGCCACAGGGCAGTATGGAAAAAGCTCCTTCAGGCAGATCTGTCTCGCTCAATGCTTCACCAATAATCAAAGCGCCCACGGGGGTCAGACTTGCCGGTTTCAATACAAAAGAGCAGCCTGCAGCCACTGCAGGAGCAATTTTATGAGCCGCCAGATTTAAAGGGAAATTAAACGGAGAAATAAAGGAACAAGGACCTATGGGCACCCTTTTCCAGGTGGATACATATCCTTCCCCCCTAGGGCTCCGGTCCAGCGGAAGATATTCCCCGGTCATGCGCACACTCTCTTCTGCCGCGATTTTAAACGTTTCGATCAGTCTTGTTACTTCACCTCTGCTGTCATTAATAGGTTTTCCTGCTTCAATACAAAGAGCCATGGCCAGTTCTTCAAATCGTTCGGTAAAGCGATCCAC
>DAOWEJ010000079.1 GCA_030638575.1 Deltaproteobacteria bacterium
GCCAGTGTTCTTAGGCGAATAAAATCAGGATTAATCCGGTTTAATGCGTCTGCTGTTTCCAGGGCATGAATCTCGGAGTATTTTCTTCCTCCAAGTCCCGGCATAACATATTCCGAAAGCTCAATCCCTGCCCTTTTCACCTTAAGACCGGCTTTTATATGAGTCTCTTTTGTAACACCTTTTTTTACCATTTTAAGAACCTGGTTGGAACCTGATTCAAGACCTATATGGATTCTGTTCAATCCGGCTTCTTTTATAGCCTTTAAGTCCGTGTCTTTTATCCTGGCAACGGTGTGTGATCTTGCATAGGATGTTATACGTTCTACCTTGCTAAAACGCTTTTTCAGGTGCTTTAATATTTCTACAAGGTCGGCCGGCTTTATAATGAGACTGTTTGCATCCTGGATAAATACTGATCTCATACCCCCTGCAATCCAACTGAATGCAGCGTTAAAGGCATGTAATTGATCAGGTTCGGCTTTTTCTGCGGCCTGACGGATATCTTTTCGACTTATGTGACCGGACTCATCAGACAGCTTTTGAAGTTTTTCAACATGGCTGCAAACCGAATCAATATCTTTTTTAATATGCTCTACAGGACGGATGGAAAATTTCGTTCCCTTGTAAACCGGACAAAATGTGCAGCGATTCCATGGGCAGTTTCTTGTTATACGAATAAGCAGGCTGTGTGCCTCGCTTGGTGGCCTTATCGGACCCTGTTCAAAGCCGTTGTACTTTTCAACAGGTTTATTTTGAAGATTCATTCTGATAATATCTCCATGCTTTTTTTAATTTTTTACGAAAAGCTTATTTCGAATAATATTCTTATACAGCTTCTCTGTGTTTGGGCAATAGATATTTTTTTTTAAAAAACCATAAACTTACGAGCCAGTTTCAAAATGTTCAATTTTGTTCGAGATCAAGGAAGGTGGAAATTTTAACCGCAGGAATATATTGAGTATTTCGAGGATAGCGCTAAAGCTTCACTAAAGTGCCAAAATTTGAGCCTGACACAGATATCGGACAGATAAGCGCAGACTTCGAAAGTGGACGTTTTGAAATTGGCTCGTACAATAGACCTTTGACAACCGCTATGATTTGAAATATGGTTTATCGAGATAACAGGCAGGCCATCATTTCTAATAACCTACTTGGAGCAAATTCAGGATTGATAAAATTACGAACCATTATTTCGGTGATACTATTTCTGGTTTTTTCCTCTTCCATATGCTTTTTTATGGATCTTTCACAATATGCAAAAAAGCCGGTAGATAATTCCTCTGCAAAAAAGGTGGTGATTATCCAGCCTGGCCATGGATTAAATGCTACTACTGAAAAATTATTTAAAGCAGGTATTATCAAGAATCGATTAAAGTTCAAATTATTTGCCATAATTAAAGGACATGACAAAAACGTACAGGCAGGGGAATATCTTCTTTCAGCGTCCATGCCTCCTGTTAAAATTCTTGAAATTCTGGTTAATGGAAAAGTTAATCTTCACAAAATAACGGTTGTTGAAGGTTATAACCTGCACCAAATTGCCGACATTGTCGCCAGAGCGGGGTTTGCATCCCGGACAGATTTTTATGCGGCCGCAACAAACGCCTCGTTTGTATATGAAAAAGGCATAGATGCCAAAACCTTCGAAGGTTATCTCTTCCCTGAAACCTACTATTTTCCAAAAGTTGTTACGCCCGAAAAGATCATATCCACAATGGTTGACCGGTTCCGGTCGGTATTTACCGCTAAATGGAAAAAGCGGGCGGAAGAACTAGGCTTTTCGATCCTTCAGGTTGTAACACTTGCCTCTATTATTGAAAAAGAGACAGGAGCACCATTTGAAAGGCCCTTAATATCTTCTGTTTTCCATAATCGTTTGAAAAAAGGGATGCGCCTTGAAGCCGATCCTACAGTAATTTACGGCATAAAGAATTTTAACGGCAACCTTACAAGAAAACACCTGACTACTTGGTCGCCTTATAATACATACAAAATAAAAGGGCTTCCCATAGGGCCTATTGCCTGCCCCGGGTTCAAGGCTATAGAAGCCGCCCTCTATCCTGATGATACCCGCTTTATCTTTTTTGTCTCAAAAAGGGATACAACTCACAAGTTTACAACAAACCTGAAAGATCACAACAAAGCTATAAGAAAATATCAGTTGCGAAGATAATCGTAACCGTTCACAGTTGTCGGTTCACAGTTTTCTCAACGAACTATGCAACGATTGAAGCATTTTGGATATTGATCTCAATTCTTGA
>DAOWEJ010000103.1 GCA_030638575.1 Deltaproteobacteria bacterium
ATCCAGGAAAATGGAAAAAAAGTCGGAATGGTGGGAGATGGAATAAATGATGCGCCTGCGCTGGCCCAGGCAGATGTGGGCCTGGCTATTGGAACAGGTACTGATATAGCTATTGAAACCGCGGATGTAATTCTTTCCAGCGGAAGCCTTACCGGAGTATCCAGGGCAATCGGGTTAAGCAGGGCAACCATGAATACGATCAAACAGAATCTTTTCTGGGCATTTGGTTACAACATCATACTTATTCCGATTGCCGCAGGAATCCTGTATCCATTTGAATTTTTGCCAAATTTTTTAAGGCAGCTTCATCCTATAATGGCTGCTCTTGCAATGGCCTTTAGCAGTATTTCAGTTGTAACAAACAGCCTGAGGCTGTATAAGGCTAAAATAGTATGAGACTCAGACAACTTCTTTATTTAAAACGGAATATATCCATTAGAAACAATATTCAGGTTGAAGCTGTTTAGACTGAACCAGACTTCGCCTAAGGCTACGACCCGGCAGGGGCTGAAGGGGTAAGATCACGATTGCCGTACTTTATGTGATTTTTGCATCAAATATGGCTTTAAAATGGGCTTTTTCCTAACAGTCTTCAGTCTTCAACCTAAATACCTGGGTAGTTACAAAAGGAGCACAAAATGGAAAATATCTTAATTTTTATTGGAATAATAAGTGTCTGGTTCGTTTTGCAGATATACATCCTGCCGAAATTAGGCATTTCCACATGAATGCGTGAATCTTGTCAGTTGACAGGAAAAAAAGACCAGGACGATCAGATCGGATCGGAAAAAAAGAAATAATGATGATCAAGCCGGAAAAGCCGATCCCGCCCTGGCGGGATTAAAGAGCACTGCGTTCGAGTCCCACCAGGACGGGATTTGTTTGAGGATTAAGGTTTTAGCCTCAAGGACGTCAGTCCGCTCCTCAAGT
Source organism: Deltaproteobacteria bacterium (assembly GCA_030638575.1). Classification (GTDB taxonomy): domain Bacteria; phylum Desulfobacterota; class Desulfobacteria; order Desulfobacterales; family JAUWMJ01; genus JAUWMJ01. Next base: position 931 of record DAOWEJ010000103.1, read on the forward strand.
CACGAAGTGACGCTCATCAAGGCCTTTGACCGCACGGTGATTGTGGGGAACAATCACCTGACTGTACTAAAAAGCTGCTGCCAGAAACAGTGCGCCAAGTGCCATTATCATGAGTGCGGCAATGGTTTCTATAATTTGTCCGGCAACTCCCGCCAAATTCCTTCGACTTTCCAGTGCGCCAAGGGCAAGGTTTTTACCGACTGTTCCTATTACAACTACCGCCGAGATGGTTACAGCCATACCAAAAGTCATTGACAAAGCAAGAAGAAATCCCAGCCCGATCATGTCCAGGGAGAGAGAAAAAAGCATTACCAGCACAACACCAGGGCACGGTACCATGCCAACAACAAAGGCTGTAGCCAGACTCCCTATTTTTCTTCTCCGTGTATACCCATCAGGATAGCGCCGATCAATAACGGTTCGACGACACCACGAATAAATGCTTTTCGTAAGCAGGACTGTCCCAAGTAGCAAGATAAGGCTATAGCTTATTATTTGTGTTATGCGGGATACGTCCATAAGCGTTCCTGAAACACGTGAATTCAAAACAAAATAAATAATTAGAACCAGAAACATTCCTGAAAAGCCATGGAAAAGAGCGATCATATTACCGAATAATAAACTGTCAATAACCTTTCCTTTCTGAGAAATGATGTAAGATGCGGCTACAGCTTTGCCGTGTCCCGGACCGGCTGCGTGAAGGATTCCGTATGAAAATGCGATAATGAATAAAAAGAAAAAAGGCTTCATGCTATCGGTTTCTTTGGCTTGCCTGGTTAAAGCAGCCATTTTCTGATTGAGCTGATGTTGCCAGAAAGAAATTTTAGATAGAAAATGATTCGGCATGGCCTGTTTTTGAGAAGCTTTTGGGGGGTGAGCTTTTGAGGTAAAGGGATTTTGGGCTGCTGACGGCGGGATGCAAACCGACAGAAAAATGATTATCAGGGCGCCAGTTAGTATTTTATTCATTTTTTAATCGAAATTTTAAAATTACATCAACAGGATGTACCATACCGTAATAATATGACTCTTTCAAGTTTTCAGCAATTTTAAAGCTTGTTTCAAAATTTGGTCCTGCTTGAATCTTCACCGGTTTATTTTTACCGAAGAATACAGCAGAATAATAACTAGGATCATACTGTGCGATGGTAATTTGCTTGAATGATGACGTGGCATTGACATGACATGGAATAAAGAACTCATAGGTAAGTTTGCCGTCTGACAGGGCAGCCGAAAAATCGGTAACCCATTTGACCTTAAAAGGCTTTCCGTCAATCTTGATAAAAGTGAAGTAATCGAAATTTGCCAAATAGTTAAATGCCTCTTTTTTAATGATTGCAATTTCGGGTTTTTCGAGCTTTTTGTTGCGATTTTTATCATAGTCACCGGCAATCATGCTGCTGAAAAATTCATCGAAACCCCAGCTAACCCGAGTTCCCGCAAGCCCTTTATCATCAAAAACAATTGTTAGAATGTTAACAATAAAAACGTGTGGGTGAGGGTATGTGGGGGAGGAGAATAATAACAGCCCGATGATTGCAAAAAAAGATGATAAGCTAAATCTATGTTTCATTATTATCAGTGGAAAAAGACCGTTTAAGTCACTTTTAATATGCGGTCTTTTTTATTTTAAGTCCTTTTAAAACAAATATTTATCATTGTCCTATTATACAAAAAGCCTGCTGTCAAGACTCCTAACTCCGGTGTAACAGCATTTGGAAAAATAAAAGCAGAATATATCAGTTTACAAGGAGGGGGTTAAAGGTTTTTTCTCCAGACGATATCTTTTTCAGTTAGCAGGATATGTCGCCGTGACCCGATATTTATGATTTGATGAACAGATTATCTCATATTTTAGAAGTTTTACGCAAAATCATGAAACATCGGGTCACCCTTTACAGGATAGGTTGATATCGGCTGGAGAAAAAATTTTTAAGCCCCGGACCAGTTCCAAGGGTAACATTATTTCCAAATGGGGTCACCCTGCCCATAACTCGCAAAGCATTTCGTGTATGAACGATAACCCATCAGTTGATCTTTATAATTCCGTTTTTAAAAACCGGCTTTCCTGCCGGATTCAATACCTTAAAAGGAACTCCTTCTTTTTTTGAAGAATCGTATACAATAAGAGTAAGTTTTTCCCCGGGAATTACAGGATAAGAAAAACGTCCCTTCATACTTGACAGACGTGTTATGTGGTTATCAATAATAGCTTTTGATAGCGCTGAACAAATCATCGCCATCACGCAAGCGCCATGCATAATTGTTCTCGGCAATCCAAGAATTTTTGCAAGAAAATTATTCGTATGGATAAAATTATTATCACCAGAAGCTTTTGCATATCTAAATTGCTGGCCTTCATTAGTGGCGAGTTCAATGTGAAATTTTTCTTTTAGAGTTTCCTTTTCAATTAGTTTTTTCTTTGATCTCTTTTTTTTGTTTCTGATTAAAATTCCGGCAATACCCTCAACCGAAAGTTTATTTCCGCTGTAGGCCTGACCTGAAATTTCCATCAACTCACCGGCAGGGGTTTCATAAATATTTTGAATTTTCATCTTCATTTTCAAATTTTCCCCGACCTTGATGGGTCTATGCCATATAATCTCCTGCCGGGAGTGGACCATGCGTAAAATGTTCATCCTGAGATCCTTGAGACACAAGATTCTTTTAAACATAGGGATATACAATTTAAATATAAAAAGCGGAGGAGCAATGGCATCCTCCTTGTGGTAAACCGGATTGTCATCCTTCGTAGCCTTTGCAAATGATAATATCTCTTCGTGTCTCACAGGCCCTAGTGCCTCTTCCGAGGTGAAACCGATCATTTCTTTATTCAATCCTTTTGAACCTATATTTTTTATTGCTGCTGCAATTAGCTTCCAGTCGGTAGAGTTCATAAAGATTATCTCCGTTGTCTATTGTATCCTTTACGATAAAACATTGGTTCTTCTCCAATTTAGTTGGAGAAGAGGGTCCAAGGATTCCAGGGGTCAAGGATTCAAGGCCCGCCCTGTCGCGACTCGGTGATTACTTAAAGTATAGGCTAAGCTTCATAATGATATTCATTTATTGACAATATAGTAAGGGTGATCGGTCTGGGCCAGGGGTTTGTTTTCTAAAGACTTTATCAGAGCTTTTAACATTCTTTCGATTTCCGCTATGTCTTTTTTCAGTGTACCCAATTCACCTTTTTCAATTAAATCTAAATCCCCTGTTAATAATATCTCAAGTTTCCAATTCGCAAACAGAAACATAAGATATGTAAAGCATCCTAATGTAATCCATGGTTGTCTTTCTTCCATATCCTTTAGCTATATTTGAAGGAATAGAAACGACCGATCTTCTTATCTGTGAAGTTAGACCGTATCTTTCTTCCTTTGGGAATTTTTCTGTTATTCTATATATCTCTAAACAGAGTTCGTATGACTTTTGCCAGACTTTCAACTCCTTGTAATTCTTTAGCATTTAACTCGAACCCTTGAATCCTTGACCCCTTGTACCCTCTTCGATAACGCCTGTTCAATTGGAGATAACCAATTTATTTTGCCTTAATTAACTACAACTAATCGGGAGATGATCCAAAACATTTTCCTTTGATCATAGGCATAATAGAAAATGCTCAATAAGTAAAATTTATTTCTCGCGAACCCTAAGGATGATTAACCGGAATCTATTGTGATTTACAGAAATATTAACGGCATAACCTTGAAAAAACTGATTTTATCTAAAAGAGTGTTCGTTAGATATAATAAAGTTTGTTGTAACGAAAATTATACTTGACACGAAATAAATATTTAAGTTATAGTTTGGTTTGCCTAATAATATTAGGCAAATAATAAACATTTAAGGTTGCTGTATATTTAATGGAACCGGACAGATAACGAGGTAATTTTAATGATAAAATCACAAAGTATTGAAAGCAGAGCATGCCCCTCCGCATGGCAGGAGAGGGGGAAAAGTTTATAATAATCTCATTTGTTGGAGGAAAAAATATCCGGAATCGTATATTTGGTATGAGGCTTAACCTGGGTGCTGAAATTGACATACTGCGAAATGTTGGGGGACCAGTGCTGATCGCCCTCAATGGGTCCCGCCTGTTTTTAGGAGGAGGAATGGCTCATAAAATTAATGTTATGCCGATAAATGGTGGAAAGCAAGGAGGATAATATGGAAATCAGCTTACGTGATTTGAATGTTGGGGAAAAATGCAAGGTTGTCGGGTATAAAAAGGGTTCTACGTCATACCGTGGGAAACTGCTTGCAATGGGGCTTACCAAGGGGACGGAATTTACCGTTGAGCGTGTGGCCCCAATGGGTGATCCGGTAGAAATAAATGTTCGGGGTTTCGCCTTGAGTCTTAGAAAGAACGAGGCAGCCGCAGTTATAGTGGAAAAGGAGGTTTAAGATGAGTGATTACATTATTGGTGTCGCAGGAAATCCTAATTGCGGCAAAACAACTTTGTTCAACGCACTTACCGGTGCCAGGCAGAGGGTTGGGAATTGGCCCGGTGTTACTGTGGAACGTAAGATCGGAGAATACACACATACCGGCAAAAAAATTGAAGTGGTGGATTTGCCGGGAATCTATTCGCTATCTGCAGCGTCGGTTGATGAGGAAGTTGCACGGGATTATATACTATCCAAAGAGGCTGATATCATTGTCAGCATTATAGATGCATCCAACCTTGAACGCAATCTGTATCTCACTGTCCAGCTTTTGGAAATGAAGACGCCGCTGGTTATAGCACTTAATATGATGGATGTTGCCAGAAGCCGTAAGATAGATATCAATGTTGACGACTTGTCCAGTCGTCTTGGTTGTCCTGTTGTTCCGATTGTTGCGACAAAAGGAGAAGGGGTCGAAGGGCTTAAATCCGTTATCAATCAGGCGGCGGCAAAAAAAACAGTACCGGCGACACCGGTTAATTATCCTGCCGAAATAGAGCAGGCCATCGACGAACTGGTTCAGGCAATTCAGTGCTCTATTGAAAGTCAAAATCTGGAACCTCGATGGGCAGCCATTAAGCTTCTTGAAGAGGACAGAATGGTATCCGAACTCGTGGGTAATAAAGCAGATAAAATTCTTATGCGCTGTAAAGAAGATATTGAAGTAAAACTTGCTGAAGAGGCCGATATTATACTGGCAGACAGCAGGTATGGCTTTATAAATGAGCTGACCGGGGAGACCGTTAAGAAAGGCACCAGGATACGCAAAACGGTTTCAGACAGGATTGACCGGATCGTGTTAAATCGCGCTCTTGGAATTCCAATCTTTCTTGCGGCCATGTATCTTATGTTTATGGTTACAATAAACTTAGGGAGTGCTTTCATAGACTTTTTTGACATCTTTGCAGGCACTATCTTTGTGGACGGATTTGGGAAATTGCTGTCAGCTATTGACAGTCCGGATTGGCTCATTGCAATTTTTGCAGGAGGAATCGGAGGCGGCATTCAGACTATTGCTACCTTTATACCGCCCATTGGATTCATGTTTCTTTGTCTTTCCCTGCTGGAAGACTCCGGCTACATGGCTCGTGCAGCATTTGTTATGGACCGGTTCATGAGGTTTATCGGATTGCCGGGCAAATCCTTTGTTCCCATGCTGGTCGGTTTTGGTTGTAATGTTCCTGCTATTATGGCGACACGTACCCTGGAAAATCAACGGGACAGAACTCTTACCATCATGATGAATCCATTCATGTCTTGCGGAGCACGTCTTCCGGTTTATGCGCTTTTTGCCGCTGCTTTTTTCCCATCAGGCGGGCAAAACCTGGTTTTTGGTCTCTATCTCATCGGCATTGGATTTGCCGTTATAACAGGGCTTGTATTAAAAAGCACCATGCTGAAAGGGAAGATTACGCCTTTTGTAATGGAACTTCCCCCATATCACATGCCTACTGTGCGAGGTGTAGTTTTACGAGCCTGGGAGCGGCTTAAAACCTTTATATTTCGTGCCGGAAAAATCATTATTCCTGTTGTAGTAATCTTAAGTTTCCTAAATTCCATGGGAACCGACGGAAGTTTTGGTAACGAAGATACGGACAAGTCAGCCCTTAGCGTTATAGGGAAATCAATTACGCCTGTTTTTTATCCCATGGGGCTTACCAAAGATAACTGGCCGGCTACAGTGGGAATTTTTACAGGAATATTTGCCAAAGAAGCGGTTGTCGGGACTCTTGATGCCATGTATTCACAGATGGATGCAAGTGCCTCGGGCGAAGAAGGAGAAGAAGAGGCTTTCGATTTCTGGGTCGGCATCAGAGAGTCGTTTTCTACTATTCCTGAAAACCTGGCAGGTGTGGCAGGGACATTTTTCGATCCGCTGGGAATTTCGGTCGGTGATGTCAGCAATATAGAAACAGCTTCAGAAGAGCTGGAAGTAGGCAAAGGAGTTTTCGGATCGATGATCAAACTTTTTGATGGAAAGATCGGAGCATTTGCCTATCTTCTCTTTATTTTGCTCTATTTTCCATGCGTAGCTGCAATAGCTGCCGTTTATCGAGAGACTAATTTAAAGTGGACTGTTTTTTCTGGTGCCTGGACGACCGTTATCGGCTATATGGCTGCAACGCTTTTCTACCAGGTTGCCACAATAAACCGTCATATGGCTTCTTCATTGATATGGGTTTCAGCTTTAATCAGCGTTTTCGTTTTTGCCGTGTTCATAATGGGATACCTTGGCCGGAAAGAAGAAAAAGCGGACTATAAAGTTTTGAAAACGGCAAAAGCGACGGTAAAAGCATAAAATTACGATACCGAAAAAGAAGAACGGCGTTCAGGCTCACGGGCCGTGAGCTTTGATTGTGCGGATGAGATGAAGCAGGGCGGAAAAGCTCCCAAGGCCTTGATCCGCCCTGCTGCCAGTTTGAACCATTAGACCCAAAATGGAGGTTCGGTTCCGCCAGAGGCAGAAAACTTACCTGGCGTGCAGACAATACCACCGGACCTCCTTAAAGTAAAGGAGGAAAGGATTTATGAAAAGATTATTCAATTTGGCTGTTGTTTTGTTAAAGCGCGATGGTGAGACAAAAGAAAAACATTGGTTAGGAATTGCAAGTATCTTGAGTATCGCCCTGCTCGGATTTACTTCCCATGCATTGGCGGTAGACATTAATGAGAAGCTGTCCATAGGGGGAGTAATAGGGGGCGCATACCAATATCAGAGCGTAAACGATACAGATGCTGATAACGCCGGCCGGGGTGGCCTACCAATTCAGGCGGAGATTAGCTATAGGCCCACGGATAAAAACGAGTTGTTTGCCAAACTAGGATTTGCTGCAGGCAACGGCTTAAACGAAATCTCACCCTTTGTCCTTGCCCCCTGGGCGGCCCCTATGGAGGACGATGTGAAAGACATCAACGGCCGAAACAGAGACTACCTGCTCACTGCCTGGTACAAACATACTTTACAGTTCGGCGAAAGCACTTCGCTGGGATTAACTGGTGGTTTGATAGACGCAACGGATTATCTGGATGAAAACGCATTTTCCAATGACGAATTCACCCAGTTCATGAACGAGGCCCTGGTCAATGGCCCCAACGGTTTTGCGCCTTCCTTCGATATTGGTGGCGCAGCAGAACTGGACCTGGACAATTTCAGCGTCAGGGGAGTTATCATGGAAATTGGTGAAAATGACGACGGTAACAGTTACCACTTCTACGGTCTCCAGCTTGGATATAGGATAGAGACCTCTCTGGGAGAGGGAAACTACCGGTTGATTGTCAACGGCACCAGTAAAGAATTCTTGGATATAGATGGTGAGGATAAGGAACGGAAGGTATGCGTATTACTGTCTTTTGACCAGCAGTTGGGCGATATTTTTGGCGCATGGATCCGGGTTGGCAAACAGGATGACAAGGCAGCGATTGATTGCGAGAATCTTCTATCAGGAGGTATCAATATCAGCGGCAAGCTATGGGGACGCGAAGACGATAACTTCGGGATCGGCTATGCCTATATAAATGGTGGCAATACAGACCTGGACAGCAGTCAGGTGGCCGAAGCATATGTGCGTTTTGCGCTCGATGAATATGTTGCATTGACACTGGATGTCCAGTACATGCAGGATAAATACGATGATGCGGATGATCCGAACGGATTCATCTATGGTCTCCGATTAGCGTGTGAGTTTTAACTGAGATACAGTAATGTGCAGCTTAAGATAGATGGAAGATCAGGAGTTAGCGGTGTAGAATTTGAGAATGATGATGAAAGGGATCTGCTGACCGCCCATCTTCCATAGAATATTAATGATGCGGTAAATTTGAAAATGATGATGAAACCGATGTTGTTACAGCGCAGCTTGCAATAGAGTTCTAAGGGAAAAAAGATCAAGGGGGCTTGCCGTAAAGAAAGAAGCCTCCTTGATTTAAATTTAAACTTTTTTATCCAGAAAAGCATAAAAAATACTGGGAAATGGCACAGTGAGACCTTTGCAAAACGGCACTTTTTGCCCGATTTTTGCGTCAGGCTTAAATTTTAATCCTCGAAATATTCCATATATTCATGTGGTTGAAATTTTCGCCTTCCTTGAACTCGAACAAAAAAGACCATCTTTCAATGGGTTCACAGTTTAAAGCAGTTGAACCATAATTTTCGATGCCTCATCTTCGTTTAGGGAAAGATGGTAACCTCTAACCTTGATATCGATAGATCCGTTTTCAGGGGATATTTGTTCCATTTCAATAATACTCCCTGGAGTTATATCCAGATCCGAAAGGCGTTTGTTGATACTTCCCTTTCCTTTAACCTTAATAAGTTTTGCCCTCTGGCCCGAATCGAGATCTTTAAGAATAACAGGGGATTGAGGCTTACCTGCAACCCTTTTTTTCCTCTTTTTCAAATCTTCCAGGCACATTGTTATCGATGTTCCACAATTTGGGAAAGTTGTGCCCTGATCGCAAAATTTGTTAAAACCCTTTATCCATTCATCTCCGCCACGCGGGCAAATTTCAACAAATTCGATAAAACGGATGATTTTCTCTAAAATGTTATTTGAAACAGCATGTTCCATTTTGCATGCAGATTCGTCAGCTTCTGCTTCATCAATGGAAAGGACCTTAATAAAAAATTCCCGTAAGACTTCATGTCGCCTTACAACATCTTTAGCAAGCTCACTACCTTTTTTTGTCAGTGTAATCAGGTCGTAAGGTGCATAGTTGATGTAACCCTTTTCAGACAGGGCACGTAGTGCACCGGTCACGGAAGAATTATTCACACCAAGGCGTTGTGCAATGTCTTTGGCTCTTGCAGCCTGCTTTTTTGCAGCAATGTGAAAGATTGCCTCAAGATAGTCTTCCATACTTGCGCTGATCATTTGGGCATTTTTCATTTTTAAGCCTTTGGAATAATTTTTTAAGATATCAAAGTTTATATGGCTTTCCGAACATTTGTCAAGTTATTCTTTGATTAGTAAACAGCCAATTTATATGGAACATTAACAGAATGTATTGTTTCAGTGCTCTGAAAAACATGCCCAAATGATCATTCAGGTGATTCGGTTTTGAAACGGCCTCTACGGTTTTACTGGATAGAGGCTTAAAAAATAAGAAAGGTTTAGCGCTGAAAAATCAAGCCTTCAGCCATGCGGGTGATGCGATAACAAGAATGACGCAATCTTCCTGACCATTATTTAGAAGTGAATGACGGGACCCGACAGGAATCCAGGTTGCATCGCCGGGAATAACCTGTTTTTTTTCATCGTCCACCTGGATTTCACCCGATCCGCTCAAGACATAATATATCTCTTCCATAGGATCAATATGTTCCTCGATTATCCTGCCTGGGGCAAGGGTTGCAATGGCTAGGAAACCGATTTCTTCTAGCGTTCGACGATCTAAAATCATTTGTGCAACTGCACCGCCATGTGCAATATAGGTGGTATCCATAACTTCTTTATCTTTTAAATTTCTGACGATCATTTATCCTTCCTTTATTTGCAGTAAAGTATATTGCAGTGATATTGATATTTTGCCTGATCATGACTTTTCTTGTAGAAGAAATAATCTTTTTTTTTATATTAATTTAGCTCTTTGAAAAACGGATTATATGAATGCGGCTTTTTAAAATGCTAAAATGTTATTCTTTTTAAATAATGTGGAATAGTTTTTAATGAATCTTTGAAATTTCGCCAAATGTTTTTATGTCACCAGGGAGGTCTTTAACTTGAATAGTCATGTCAACTCCCATAGCAAATGATCTTTCTATAACGTTTTCCAACTGGATAACATTTCCCGGCCAATTATATAAAAGTAAATAATCCATGGCCTCTGTGGAAACATTCAGAATTTTCTTTCCGCCTTTGCTTTCAAATTTATCCAGGAAATTGATTATCAACAGGGGAATATCTTCTTTTCGATCTCTTAATGGAGGCATTTTAATAGAGACAGCATTTATGCAGTTGAAGAAATCTCTTTTTAAGCTGCCGTTTTCAAGGGCTTCTTTGGGGTCCTTATTTGTAGCAGCAATTATTCTGACATCAAGAAATGATTTTTTATAATTGATATCAGATTCTTTCGACTTTTGCTTTAAGGCGTGAAGAAATTCAATTTGGATTGGAGGTGAAATTTCAGTTACTTCGTCTAAAAAGACAGTTCCGCCTTCCGAAGTCTTAAGCAGTTCAATAAGGCTATCATGATGTTTGGTTTTGGGAAGTTTTTTTGTAAAACTGCTGCAATTTACAAGAGTAAAGGGTTTATCGTCCCTGTCGCTGTTTTTGTGGATGGCGTGAGCGGTCAATTCTTTTCCGGTTCCGCTTTCACCTTGAATCAGAACGTTGGGGCTGTGTTGCTTCATTCTGTCAATTATTTCGTAAATCTCCTGCATCATAAGATTGATTCCGACCATTGCATCGTATTTATGTCTTTCTCTTATTCTTTTTTTTATGAAAGCATTTTCCTGTTTAATCTTTTTTTCATCGATAATTCGGTTGATAATTATTTTTAAAAGTTCGAGTTTAAAAGGTTTTTGGAGGAAATCGTAGCTGCCTATTTTCATAGCTTTGACTGCGGCCGCCATGGTTCCATGGCCGGTTGCTATAATCACTTCTATTTCAGGACGGTATTCTTTTATCCTGGAAAGAAGTTCCAGCCCATCGATTTCCGGCATCTTGAAGTCGGTAAAAACAATATCGAAGTTTTTCTTTTTTAACAACTTAAGGGCTTCAATACCATTTTCCGCAAGAAATATTTTATATCCTTCTCTGGACAGATAGGCTTCCACCAATGCCCGTATTGCACTGTCATCATCGACAAACAGAATTTCAAAATCCTTCATATGTGCCTCCAAGAGACGCAGGTGTGCTGTGATCTTTATGGTTAAAACAAATTGGTTAACATTTCCGGTTTATCTGGAAAAGAAGAAAATGTTTGTAAAAGTTTATATCACATTTCTTTTTTTATTTTGTGTCTTTTTATTTTTTCCACAAGAGTAGTTCGTTTAATCTGGAGAAGTTCAGCTGCTTTGTTTTTAATCCAGTTAGTCTTTTCCAGTGCTTTTATGATAAGGGCTTTTTCATATTCGGTTACCGCAGTATTGAAATTTATTCCTTCCCCCGGGACGTCTATCTCTAGAAGGGTTTTTCGATCTTTACCTGACTTGATTTTTTCAGGCAAATCCTGATGTAATATCTCTCCATTTTCATTTAAAACCACCAGTCTTTCAATCAAATTTTTAAGCTCTCTTACATTTCCAGGCCAGGGATAATCCATTATAATATCCATTGCCTCATCTGAAATTGTTACAATGCCTTTTTTTTTCTCCTCGGAAAATTTCCTAAGAAAATGATAAACTAGAAGGGGTATATCCGATCCTCTTTCTTTTAAAGGTGAGAGAACTATAGGAATGACATAGAGACGGTAAAACAGGTCTTCTCTGAAATTTCCTTTTTGAACCTCTTTTTCTAAATCCCGATGTGTTGCGGTGATGACTCTAACATCTGCCTTTATGGTTTTGTTTCCGCCTACCGGTTCAAATTCATTTTCTTCCAGAACCTTTAATACTTTTACCTGAAGGTCCATGCTCATATCGCCGATTTCGTCCAGAAAAACAGACCCTCCTTCTGCCAGTTCGAATTTTCCGGGTTTATTCGATATGGCACCGGTAAATGCTCCTTTAACATGACCGAAAAGTTCGCTTTCCAGAAGGCCTTCGCTAATTGCTCCGCAATTTAACTGGATAAAAGGTTTGTTCTTTCGGTTGGAGCATTGGTGAATCGCTTTGGCTATTAACCCTTTGCCTGTTCCTGTTTCTCCGTTGATCATTATCGTAGTGTCACTGTTTGAAACTTTCTTGACTATACTGAAAATTTCTTTCATCGGTTCGCTTTCACTGATGATACTATCAAATATATGTGTATGTCCGGATTTCATTATATCAGAAGATATTTTATTTTCGTAAGAAGTCCTTAAAATTCATTTAGTCTTTTAAAAACATACTCAAAGGAACATTCAGGAGATCCGGTTTTCAGGGCGGATACTTGGTTGAGCATATTAGTGGGCGAGTTCGATACGGCGAGACCTTTGCAAAACGGCATTTTTCGAAGTCTTGCGCTTATCTGCCCGATTAGCGCTAAAGCTTCACTAAAGTGCCTGCGTCAGGCTCAAATTTCGGCACTTTAGTGAAGCTTTAGCGCTATCCTCGATCCGCCTGAGGCGGATCGCCTTCCTTGAACTCGAACCCCGGTTAAATATAAAAAAGATTTAACAGGGCAGGCAAAAATTACCATTTTTCAAAGGTCTCACGGCTTAAAACCGGATCGTCTGAATGTTCCTTTTTTAAGTGGATAAAATATTATGTTTTTTTCAGTTTTTTTGCAATATGGAACTCCGAGTCATTCCAGCACCTACAGAATCATTTAGGATTATTTTTGCATTCAGCAGATTGTCGAGGTTTGTATTAACAGGGTAGCCATGTATAGTATCTTCTTTAAGAGCTCCTCGCTGAAGATCATAAGGGAGCCTTTGTATACACACAACGGAACAATTGCCTCTTGTATGAATATTGTTTACCATTTTATTTGCGATAAAATCTTTGACAATTTTCTTTTTGTTCGGTTCGGCATCCCAAAAAACCTGCTCCAACGTCAGAGGTATCATGGCAAAATTCGCCTGATGTTCAATGAGAAGGTCAATATCGTACATGGTAAGGTTGTTTTCCGACAATAATTTGGTTATATGGCTCCTTGCACCGCGGGTGGCATAAAGAAAGACACCTTTTCCGTCCATATCTCCAAAGACATCTCCATCTTCCGAAATTGCTTGAATAAAATTGCCAAAGCAGCCATGGGTGCTTGTGCACGTGTCCACAATACCTTTAGAGGGCCTTTTGAAGTTAAAATCTTCTCCTTTATGAATTACAAGCTCTACGTTTAAGTCAGGAGACAGAAAAACTGAAACAACCGTCTTATATTTTCCGGATTCCACATAAGCCCTGGCAATTCTTTTTACAACAGTTGGATTTTGGCTTAGTGTCTTAATGTCAAAGGCAAATGATTCTATTTTTTGATTATAAAACTCCAATGTATCCTTAAAGCGTTTAAAGGCTCCCTTTGCCGCCTCTTCCGGATACATCTGTTCAGCCATGCTGTGTTGAACCCTTGCAGCAAGCGCCGGAATTCTGTAAATAATTTGTCCAAGCTGATTGTCAATAATTATTCCGTCAATTTTATTTTGCCCGCTTGACTTAATGATCATTTTTGCGATGCCCGCAATAAAATCATCTTTTAAAGAGGCCTTTATCTTGTCGCTGCAGGAATAATGTCCTTCTGGTTTAAAGGTAACTTTTGTTTCAAGGGATGTAGCTAAAGCGTCATCACCGAAAATAATGCCTGCTGTGTTGTTTTGTTTAAATGCCTGAGCACGATGCAAATTCTCAGCCCCTATGATAACAGATGTATCATCTTCCGCGAGAGCACCGGTTAGAGAAAGCATGAAAACAAGCTCTGCTGCAACATTAAAACCGGGACAACCGGCATAAAGGTCAATAACAATGGCATCCGGGCAATACTGCTTAAGAAGTTCAAATGGATATCTGACCAAAGGTCCCGGGTCATATTTGTCATCCCCGACATTTGTTGCACCGATGAGGATTTTGATCCGGGAAGGGTCGATATCGGATGTATGAAGAAGATCTTGAAGGGCAATTACGCCGATTCTTTCGTCAGGCCCGGCAGCCATCCTTGTACGGATACCGATTCTTTCTTCAATTGTTTTGTTGTTGACAGGAATGCCGCCTTTAAATGACATTCCCTTTTTTGAATAAATTGAATTATCTACAAGAGTACCACCATTCCATGCACCTTGTGCGGTGATTTCCAAAACAGAATTTGGTGACAAAATTGTTTCCTTTTCAATAAAAATTTAAGCAATTAACGATTGCGTATTTGTGCTAAAGAGTATAGACGGAGTAGGCTTGTATGTCAAATAAGAAAGTATTTTAAGACAAATAACCTTGTTTTGCCTTCCGTTTTTATTGTATTATAGACACCTCATATCTTAAGACCCCTATAGGGCAAATAATCAATTCTCAATTTACTGCAGGCAGGAGTTTATGTCCGGCATTAGAAACGTATTAATGATGTTCTTTCTTTTAGGAGGGATGCTGTTGGGCTTGCCTTTTATAGGCATTATGCTGGCCGGATATCAGATTGCCAAATATTTTGATTTTCCTCCTAAAACTCAGTATGTGAGTCATGCACCTTTTTCGTGGATTGCTTTTACGGCACTCAGTCTTTTTGTTCTCGCTACGTTTGTTCCTATAATAATTAAAGGATTCAGGAGAGTGAAACTTGTAAGAGACGGCTCAGTGACTAAATATTTTTTTCCATGGTGGGGGTGGGTTGGAGTTTTTACCGGAGCTGTTGCCTGGACATTTGCATGGACCCGTTTTCCATGGTTTGCCCAATTCCAGCCGCACACTTTTTTCCCATTGTGGTTTTCTTTTATCCTGGTAGTAAATGCGCTGTCATATCGGAAATCCGGGTATTGCATGATAATCAATCGACCGGTATATTTCCTTTTGCTTTTCCCTGTAAGTGCCACGTTCTGGTGGTTCTTTGAATATTTAAACAGATTTGTTCAAAACTGGCATTATGTGGGCGCTACTTTTGGCCCCTGGGAATATTTTTGGTATGCAACCCTTTCATTTTCAACTGTTCTTCCTGCGGTTTTAGGAGTTCGGGATCTTCTTCTCAACGCTTCATGGCTTGAAAAGGGTTTTGGAAATTTTATGCCTATCGAAGGATTTCAGTCTAAATTTCCGACCTTAACAGTCCTTGTACTGTCAGGGATCGGACTCGTAGGGATCGGGGTTTGGCCTGACTATCTTTTTCTTCTCCTCTGGATTTCTCCTTTGCTTATCATCGTTTCAGTTATGTCTTTGTTCGGAGAAAGTAGCGTTCTGTCCGGCATTAAAAGGGGTGACTGGCGTGTTGTTATATCTTCATCACTGGCAGCATTTGTATGCGGATTCTTCTGGGAGATGTGGAATTTTTATAGTCTGGCTAAATGGGTATACAGTGTTCCGTTTGTTCACCGATTCCAAATTTTTGAGATGCCGATACTTGGATATGCAGGATATTTCCCTTTTGGGTTGGAGTGTGCTGTAATTGGCGGGCTGCTTGAAGGGATAACAAAATCAAAGATTGACGGTCTCGTAAAAAGTCTCCCGCTTCAGTGCAGCGGGACGTTATGCTGCATTTCGTAATCATTCAGCGTACGAAAAGTACGATTCATGATTATCCCGCTTTAGCGGGACACGCCTTGAATTTGAACTTTTTACGAAACCGTCTAAATCGGACTTTTTACAAGATCATCAAGATTAGGATATAGAAAAAAGGATGCTTTTTGTGAGTTTATCATTTTAAAAATATAATACGCATCTTGTGTGCTAGGTAGTAGTGAGCACAATATGTTGTTGTTAAACAGTGTTTGTTCAAACCAGGGCATAATAAATAGGCAGATAGCCTGCGTAAGTTAATTTAAAAATATTTTCGCAAAATGAATTATAGTTCTTTTTTTCTTTCCATCCTGTTGTATATGCTGTTTATATATGGTAATGGGAAAAGGTCTTTTCGTTAAATGTTGGAGTATTATATCCTTGCTGGCGCTTTAAAGAAAGAGGTAGGAAATGGCAAACAAAGCACACAAAAACAACATTCAGCTTCTCGATACAACCACAATAGCTGCTGAGCAGGAGAAAGAGAAGATCTACAAGTCCACTAAAAAAAGTACTGGAGTCAGCGAACAGAAAAAAGATGTAACTTTATCGACCCCCCCGGCAAGCATTGAAGCAGTTGAGCATGAAATAGGCAATGAAGTCAGCAGAGAATATTTGGTCAACAAACTCAACTTCACAAATTTCCAAGATGGCACTATCCTTATAAATTTTAAACATACAAAATATAACCGGATTATTACTCTTCACGCTAAGCCGAAGCCATGTCTTGGGAATCATCTGGATTGTCTTTGGGTGGAAACACAAGGACTTGATGAGAAGTTGCGTCCTTATAAATTTGACAATTTTTTTGTCATAGATGGTAAAAAACTTCTTTCAGTGAGTCCGGAAGAATTCAGCATTAACGATGAAGGGATTAGTTTTGAACTGCCTGAAACATGTTATGAAATCAATTCTCGTAAAGTAACAAGGCATTCATGCGAAGGAATAGAGGTTCAGTTGATTCAGAGCAGTTCTCTTTTTTATGGCTCTCTTATTGATTTCAACGCTGTTTCCTTTTGTATCAAACTGAAAACAGTGCCTCCCCAGACCTTTCGATGGCTTGATAAGAGCCTTCCGGCAAATCTTATTTTTTCTGACAGGAACGAAGTATTATATGCAGGGGGATGCAATATATTAAGGAATACCCGTGGACACAAAACGAGAAAATATGTCATAGAGCCTCTTGAATACCACATAAAAAGGTATCAAAACAAAGATCACCGCAGCACGAGACAGAAAGTAATACCTTCCCCTGATATTATTTTCAGACACCCTTTTACAAAAAAGCTGGTAACTTTAAAAGCCTTAGATATCTCGGGGTCCGGTTTTTCAGTAGAAGAAGACGAGAATAGCGCTGTACTTTTACCGGGAATGGTCATACCTGAACTGGAACTTAGCTTTGCAAACAGTTCAGCGATAAAGTGCAAGGCTCAGGTTGTATATAGAAAAATTTCCGGCGGAGGCAAGAGAGGGATGCGTATCAAATGCGGCATTGCCGTATTAGACATGCTGTTCAAAGATAACATGAAACTTTTATCTATTTTGCATCAGGCAAAAGAAAGTAATTCTTATGTCTGTAACAGGGTGGACTTGGATGCCCTGTGGGACTTCTTTTTTGAAACCGGTTTTATTTATCCTGGTAAATACGAGTTTATTCAAAAAAACAAAAAGAAAATCAAAGAAACTTACGAAAAACTTTACGCTCGGAATCAAAATATTGCACGGCATTTCATATATCAGGATAAGGATCATATCTCCGGCCATATGGCCATGGTACGCTTTTATAGAAATACATGGATGATTCACCACCATGCTGCAAGGAAGTCGGCTCTAAATAGGGCAGGGCTGATTGTATTGAACCAGATCGGAGATTTTACATATAATTGCCACAGGCTTTATTCTCTCCATATGAATTTTCTTATATGTTATTTCAGGCCCGATAACAAATTCCCCAGCAGGGTTTTTGGAGGGGCTGCCAGATATATAAAAAATCCGAAACAATGTTCAGTAGATGCTTTTGCCTATTTTCATTTTAAAACCGCATTGAGTGTAAAACATAGGTTATCAAGGCCGTGGGAACTGACTGAAACCCGGCGTGAAGACCTTTTAGAACTGGAAAGTTTTTATGAACACGAGTCAGGAGGTCTCATGTTAGCTGCACTGGATCTTGAACCGGGGACGGCTGATTTTGATGAACTTATAAAAGAATATCAAAAAATCGGATTTAAAAGGGAACGGCTTTTATTTTCATTAAAAAAGAACAAAAGACTAAAAGCCGTTGTTATGGTGGATATATCAGATATCGGTTTAAACCTGTCTGATCTTACTAACAGCGTAAAGGTGGTTGTCGTGGATTCAGATGATCTTTCAAGGGAAGTGCTTTACGGGATGCTTGCATTACTTACTGAAAAGATAGATCAAAAGGATATACCCATACTTCTCTTTCCTGCCGCATATGCTGAGCAAAAGGTAATTCCCTATGAAAAAACATATAATCTATGGGTTCTTGGCACACAAGATTCAGATCCTTATTTCAAATATATTGACCGCCTCCTAAGATTTACTTAATTTTTTATCATTTTTTCATTATCAGATCTGTATTTATGAAAAAACCATCAAACTTTGCCAAAAGATCTTTATATAACAGCAGAATAATCGATACTTATGTTAAGCTTATTGAAAGGAAATACAGCTATGTAAACGTAGAAGAACTGCTGCACTACGCTAAAATGGAGCCGTATGAGGTTGCTGATCAGGGACATTGGTTCACCCAGGATCATATAGACCTATTTCACGAGAAGCTTTCTCAGATGACTCAAAACAGAAATATTGCACGGGAAGCCGGTCGATACGCCGCATCACCTGAAGCTATCGGTGTAATGAGGCAGTATTTTCTTGGGCTGGTTGGTCTGGCAAAAGCCTATGAAATGATAGAGAAAGGGGCTAAAAATTTTACCAGATCGACTGTTTTAAAATGTAACAAGATCACTTCAAACAAAGTAGAAATAACAGTTGAACAAAAAAAGGGGGTTGTTGAAAAACCATACCAATGTGAAAACAGAATGGGTTTTATTGAAGCGATTGCAATGGGCTTTACAAACAGACTGCCCAAGGTTGAACACCCGGAATGTATTTTCAAGGGTGGAAAATCCTGTCGCTATATAATTTCGTGGAAAAAAACGGTTTCTGCCTTATTAAAGAAAATCAGAAATTATCTCTCCATCTTTTTTATTTTAATCTGCACAGGCCTTAGTTTTATCAATCCATTTCTTACCTTAACAACTCTTTTACCTGTTTCAGCAGCCATCATTCTTATATTGACCTTATTTGCAAAAGATAGTGAAAACGGAGAGTTAAGAATAAGTCTGAATAACCTAAGCGATTCAACAGACCAATTGATCGATCAGATAAACATCAATTATAATAATTCTCGCATGACAAATGAAATTGGGCAGGCGATTAGCAAGTATACAAAAACCGAAGATATTTTGTCAAACATTGTAAGGCTTTCAAAAAAAAGACTAAATTACGACCGCTGTATGATTCTTTTATCCGATTCTGAAAAGAAAAGACTCTATTTCAAAACGGGATTCGGTTATTCAGAATATCTGGTTAAAATTTTAAAAAAGACATCATTTCATTTAGATAAACCGGAATCTAAAGGAGCTTTTGTTGTAGCATTTAAAGAGAAGAGATCGATCCTGATAAATAATATTAACGAAATTAAAAATGATCTATCATTACAAAGCCTGTCCTTTGTGAATAAAGTGGGTGTACAGTCTTTTATCTGTTGCCCCATCATCAGCAGCGGAGAATCGATAGGTATTTTTGCGGTTGACAACCTTAAGTCAAAAAAGCCTCTGGTCCAAAGTGACGTGAGTTTATTGAAAGGACTGGCCTCTGTTTTAGGGATCAGTATCCTAAATGCTCGCCTTATTGAAACCAGTGAGAAACAGTTCAGATCAATTATACGGGCACTGGTTGCCAGTATTGACGCCCGCGATCCGATGACAGCAGGACATTCGGAGAAGGTGACCGAATACTGTTTAGGGATATGTGATGAACTGGGACTTTCCAGGGATTACAGGGAAATGATTGGTGTGGCGGCCATGCTTCATGATTATGGAAAAATCGGAGTTCCAGATGAAATTTTAAAGAAGCCTGAAAGATTGAATAAAATTGAGTTTGAAATCGTAAAAACACATGCTGAAAAAACCAGGAGAATACTTGAACAAATGAATTTCGAAGGAATTTTCAGCCAGGTTCCTGAAGTTGCAGGGTTACACCATGAAAAATTAGATGGCAGTGGTTATCCTAATGGGCTTAAAGGGGACGAAATTCCGTTGGGTGCCAGAATAATCGCAGTAGCAGACTTTTTTGAAGCTGTAACATCCAGACGACATTACCGTGATTCGATACCACTAAAAAAAGCATTTGAGATGTTAAACAAAGAAAGTGGCAGTCGTTTTGATGAAAAAGTTGTTGACGCTTTTACCTGCTATTATGCAATGACACATGCAGGCAAGCCCGAATACCGGGCCTTGTCGATGTGATTATTCGAAAGGCTTGTGTCTTCGACATAAAATTACTAGTGTATATATAGATCTTTTCGGATTAAAAAAATATTTTTATACTCTTTATAAAATTTCTCATATCCACCTTTATAGTTTTTTTCAAATCGGTATCCCGAATGTCTATCGGCAAAGTCGAACTTTTTGCAAAGGTCTCGTCCGGTTGAAGTCATCACCATCACAGAATAAAAAAAAGGGCAGAGGCCATTTGTGGCCCTGCCCTTTGCGCCTGGGATTTCAAATATTTGTCCAAGGACTTGTTGTGTTCGTTTGAGTCATCACCCATATTGAGTGTGTAGTCATCCGAACATTAGTAATAATGGCATGTCCTAGCACTATTTGTAGAACACACCAGGGATTGAACTATCCCAATATAAAAAAAACTGGCTTCTCGAAATGCCGTTATTCTCGCACGGTGCATGTCTCATTTGTTTTTTTATTTTGACACCCGTCTGAAAAGATGCACGTACACCGGAGAAGCCTTTTAAATATAATTTCAAATCAAAGAACATAATACAAAAAATAGTGAAGATAATTATTAACCGTTTGTAATATGTATATTCAATATTCGTGCCAAAAGCATAAAAAATTTAATATATTGATTTATCAAATAGTTACGCCGTATGACTATTATAGTGGTTTTTCCGAGGGGACAAAAATCGTCACTTTATTGCCGTTAATTGTCATTTTATTGTCTCCAGGCGTATTTTCTTGCTACCTGTAGGTGTTTTTATTTAAAAAGGATACATATATGAATGCCGGTAAACAAAAAAGTTTGTCTCTGCAAACTTCTATCCTTCCATACGCCTGACCTCCAGGCTTTTCATTTGTTCCATGTAATCGAAGGGCCTGAGAGTTTCTCCTCAAAGATTTTTGGTGAATTGTTTGCATTTTAATGATTGTAAGAGGTTCGTCCGGGGAAACGCCCATTAGCCCGTTCAAGCCTTAACAAATGGTTACAGTTCTTCGTACACGCCCCCTATCTTCTGCGTTAAGCCCATACAGGCAGAGACGATCATCGCCGTCGAGGAAATCTGTCTATTGGGGCCGGCTCAAATCTAATCTCAGCGAGATAGCTGCCGTACGTCAGTTCCTCGATATTATTGTTAAGGCTTGAACGGGCTAATGGGCGTTTCCCCGGACGAACAGAGAAGAGATTAAAAACTCCCCGACCTCTCATGTAATTACTTCCTTGACATATTAAAGATTGAGCAGATAAGTTCTATTGGTCCTAAAGAAAGTATGGGGTTTTGAAAAAGGTTCTAAGAAAACCGGGAATAAAATCTTTAAAGGAGGCTTTGTATGAAGTATGAGGAGATTCTGTTTTCTACTGAAGAAGAAATAGCGTTTTTAACATTGAACAAGCCTGAAAAAATTAATGCTCTGTCAAGAAGAATGATCAGGGAAATGATACATGCTTTAACCGCGGTTTCATCTGATGAATCTGTTAAAGTCGTCATTCTGAAAGCCACCGGCAAGCATTTTTGCGCCGGGCACTATATGAAAGAAATGGTTGATGATAATTTAAAGGAATATAAGTTTATTTTTGATCAATGTGCTAAGATGATGCAATTAATCCATGAAATTCCCCAACCTGTCATAGCTCAGGTGCAGGGGGTTGCCACTGCCGCAGGCTGTCAGCTTGCTGCCTGGTGCGATCTTGTTGTGGCTGAGGAAGGCGCCCAGTTTGCCACACCCGGAGTCAAGATCGGTCTTTTTTGTACAACGCCCATGGTGGCAATCACCAGAGCTATCGGCAGAAAGGCGGCAATGGAAATGCTTTTGACCGGCCGCTATTTTTCAGCCCGGGAAGCGAAAGAACTGGGTCTGGTGAACAAGGTGGTATCTTCTGAAGATTTAGGTAAAGAAACCAGGAAAATGGCAGGCCACATCGCAGAGGCAAGCAGGTTCGTTTTAGCCATAGGTAAACAGGGGTTTTACGCTCAGGTTGACCAAGCGGATGAAAAAGCAATGCATTTTGCCAAACATACAATTACCATGAACTTGATGGCCGAGGATGCTCAAAACGGTATAAAAGCCTTTATTAAAAAAGAGACGCCTCAATGGAAAAACAGGTAATTTTTTTCAATTAAACCACGGGCTATGCCCGAGCGACCCTAAAAAGTTTTACCGTTCCGGCGAGAATAAATATACTCAATAGTATCAAAAAGAGAAAGAACAATATTTTTGATTCCCTCTCCTAATAGCATGGTCGTAAAATTAAGAAATAAAATGTTTATGATAAGAGAATATTGAACGGCAGAGTAAAGCGTTTTTTGAACATCGAACATCGAACGTTGAACATCGAATGGTGAAATCGCTTCGCTCCGCCGGTTTATAAATTGGCAGAATACCTTATTCAAAATTCGACGTTGGACGTTCGATGTTCGACGTTCATGACGGCTACGTCCTTGATATTGGATTGTAATCTGCAGGAATAGCGATGCTTTTAGACCCCTTCGAGGGGTCTTCATAAAACCACCCGTTCTACGGGTGGTAGATGATTTTTTATCAAAAGGCCAAAATATTGTTACTATACACCTAAACTTTAATCTTGTCTTTTAAGTATTCATCCCATTCCATGGGAAGGAGTTGCTTTTTTCTTGTGTTGCATTCTTTGCAGGCAGGGACAACATTACCCTTTATGCTCCGGCCCCCGCGTGCCACCGGAACTATATGGTCCATAGTTAGTTCTTTTGGGGGTGTTGGGCGTCCGCAGTAATGGCACACGCCTTTTGCAAGGCGTCGTTTCCACCACTGGGACTTTCTTAGTTCCCTTGCTTTGTGGCGTTCCCTTTTTATATCCGCCTCATCCGGATCAAATGCAAAAGGTTTCATAATATTTTTTAAATTTTTTTATATTTATCGTTTTGTCACTTTGTCTTATTTATAAATGTGTCATTTTGATTTTTTTTATTTGTCACTTTGTCATTCAAATAAATGGTCAGTCGATCTCCAGGGTGTATGTGCCTCCAGCGTTTAAGGTTATTCCATATTAAAATGTCCTGCAGAGAAACATTGAAGCGCTCAGCAATTGAGGTCAGATTATCGCCCTTTTTCACTACATAGGAGTGTACTTTATTTTCTAACAGCCACTCGTTAAAAGCCTTTTCAAAACGGGGGTGAAAATCAATGGCAGCACCTTTAGGAATTAAGATCAGGTGGATCCCTTCGGAAACATAGTGCCCTCTGATTTCAGGGTTTAAATCCTTTATGACTTTAAAATGTGTTCCGGAAGCCTGGGCAATAACATGGATTGGTACTTCCTTAGAGATTGTCAGGTAAACGTGATCAAATTGCAAAGGGGGATAAAGATCATCCTCCGTAAGATAAAACCCGTATTTTTCAGGGTCGGATAAAATTAATTTTGCAGCAATTATTCTGAAAACATACCTCTGGGTTTCTAAAGAGAGATAAAGCTGGTAATAATCACTTGTTTTTTGAGCCTCAATTTCAGATTTAAGACCATCTTCTCCCATATTATAAGCAGCAGCAGATAGTGTCCATGATTTCAAATCAGCATATAGGACTTTTAAATAATTTATGGCAGCTTTTGTGGAAGTAAAGATGTTTCGACGTTCATCCCTATCTCCGTTAATTGTCAGCCCATAGACAATACCTGTGTCTTTCATAAACTGCCAGAAACCTATCGCTCCTTTGCGGGAACCGACATGGGGTCTTAAGGCACTTTCTATAATCGCAACATATTTAAGGTCTTCAGGCATATCATTTTCATTTAACGTTTTTTCGATGTATGGCATGTATCTGTTGGACCTCTTAATCCAGAGAATCACCTGTGTTCGATCAGAAAGAGAAAGCAAAAGCTCCTTTTCCAATCTTTCACGCACCTCTCGTTTGTCAAGGGGAACAGCTTCTCCGCAGAAATCTAAAGGTGTGTTTATCCGGATACTGGAAATTAATGATGGAAAAGAAGAGGGTTCCAAGAGCGGCTCAGCCAGAGCCCCCGAAATTCCGGTAATAAAAACACAAAAGAATAACAATAATTTCCGCATGCAGCACCTCAGAGCAAAATAGTTTTGATGATTTCGTAAAAAGTCAAAAACCACTTTCTACGAAATATTTTAAATATCTTTAAATGCGGAAAACAGGGTCCATATTCCCACAATGACAAAGAAAAAGCCTGCGCCGATTTTTATGTAATGTGCCGGCATAAAACGACTGAATGTTGCGCCGAAAAACACAGCAATAAGAGAACTTAAAACAAGTGCACCGGCAGAGCCTAAAAAAACAGATAGTCTCGAATCATTATCTGCTGAAAGGCTAAAAGTTGCAAGCTGGGTTTTATCTCCTAACTCGGCTAAAAAGACCATGCCGAATGTTGTTAGAAAGAGTTTAAAATCCATGACAGATCTCCGATTTTATAATTCAAATTTTAAATATCATTCACTTAAGAGAAGGATTTTGGCGTAAAAGAAATATTTCTTTTACGCGCTATCAATTAATTTTGTCTAACGTATTCGGCACTTGTTGCTTCGGACAGATTAAAAGCGGCTTGCCAGGGAGTTTTTAAAACCGTTTTTAGCGATTAAGAAGTTCTGTCGCGTTTTTAACGATATTTTCAGTTGTAAAACCGAATTTCTCCATAACGGTTCCACCGGGTGCTGAAGCGCCAAATCCTGTGATTCCTACTACCATGCCGGCGTTTGTGACATACCGTTCCCACCCCATGGGAAGACCTGCTTCAACGGCAATTCTATCTGTTACATCCGGCGGAAGAACTTTGTCTTTATATTCCTGGGGGGTTTTTTCAAACAGTTCCCAGCTAGGCATATTCACGACCCTGGCTGAAACACCTTTTTCAAAAAGCTCTTTTCCGGCTTTAAGGGCTAAAGGAACTTCCGACCCTGAAGCTATCAGGATAATTTCCGGTTTTTTGTCTGTATCGGCCATAATATAAGCGCCCTTTGCAAGTCCGTCGGAAGGATCGATGCTGCTTCTGTCGAGTACCGGGAGTTTCTGGCGGCTTAAGATCAATGCAACAGGACTGTCGGTAGTCTTGACAGCAAGTCGCCATGCTTGCACTGTTTCAAAAGCATCTGCCGGACGGATAACTGTCAGGCCCGGAATAGCACGCAAGGAGGCGAGATGCTCAACAGGCTGGTGAGTCGGACCGTCTTCGCCCACGGCAATGCTGTCGTGTGTGAAGACATAAATCACCGGCAATTTCATCAGGCAGGCAAGGCGTATTGATGGGCGCATGTAGTCTGCAAAGACAAGGAAGGTTCCGCCATAGGGGCGAAGGCCCTTATGAAGTATAATGCCGTTCATTATTCCACCCATTGCGTGTTCGCGTACACCAAAACGGATATTTCGGCCATTGTAGCTGCTTTTCTGAAAATCAGAGGAAGAATCTATAACAGTCTTATTTGACGGTGCAAGATCAGCAGATCCTCCGATTAGCAGGGGCATTTTTTCAGCAATTGCATTTAATACTTTGCCTGATGCACTGCGTGTTGCAATGGGATCATCAGCAGGTTTAAATTCAGGCAAATCAGCGTCCCAATCAGGCAACAGATCGCCATTTATGGCATGTGTCCATTGATTTGCCATATCAGGATATTTGGTTCGATAGGCATCGAATTTCTCCTGCCAGATTGATTCAGCCGTTTTTCCTCTATCTACGCATTCCTGGAAGGTATCCATGACCGGGCTGGGTACCTGGAAATGATCGTTTTGAGGAAACCCTAGGCGCTCTTTGGTCAGGCGCACTTCTTCTTCACCCAGCGGTGCGCCGTGGGCATCTGCCGAGCCCTGTTTGTTGGGGCTGCCGAATGCAATCTGGGTGCGTAACATAATCAAGGAAGGTTTCTTTCTTTCTTTCTTTGATTCTTCGATAGCCCTTTGGATTGAATCGATATCATTGCCGTCATCAACTTTCAGTACATGCCAGTTATAAGCTTTGAATCTAAGGGCGACATCTTCTGTAAAAGCGATATCCGTACTCCCTTCGATAGATATTTTGTTGTCATCATAGATACATATCAATTTTGACAGGCCTAAATGTCCGGCAAGGGATGCAGCTTCGGATGATATACCTTCCATCATATCTCCGTCACCGCAAAACATATAAGTATAGTGGTCCACTATCGGGGCATCATCCCGGTTAAAAAAGCTTGCAAGGTGCTGCTCAGCCATTGCCATGCCCACAGCATTTGCAAATCCCTGTCCCAAAGGACCGGTTGTAGTCTCAACTCCCGGAGTATGACCAAGCTCAGGGTGTCCGGGGGTTTTGCTTTGCCATTGCCGGAAATTTTTTAAATCATCAATGATAAGGCCATATCCTGTAAGGTACAAAAGACTGTACAAAAGCATGGAGGCATGCCCGCAGGAAAGAACAAATCGATCCCTGTCAGGCCAGTCGGGATTTTTCGGATTATGTTTCAGGATGCGGGTCCACAGGACATATGCAGCGGGTGCCAGACCCATAGGTGCGCCGGGATGGCCGGAGTTGGCCTTTTGAATCGCATCAATGGAAAGTATGCGGATTGTATTAACACAAAGTTCATCGATTTTTGACTGGCTTACTGGCAAGCCTTCATTCATGATTTGGTTCTCCTTTTTTTGAATTTTTCCCGGTTGAATATTTGATGGTTTCGTAAAAAGTCAGATTTAGACGGTTTCGTAAAAAGTTCAAATTCCCCCGCTAAAAAGCAACGGGATAAAAAGGCGTGTCCCGCTAAAGCGGGATAATCACAAGAAGTACTTATCGTACGTTGAATGATTGCGAAATGCAGCACAACGTCCCGCTGCACTGAAGCGGGAGACTTTTTACGAGATCGTCAATATTTGCCTGGCTTGTTACACTGCTTTTAATTGTTATGCAAGAATTTATGAACTGGAAATACAGGTGAAATCTAAAGAGCCCTTAAGTACTCCGGCTTAAGCGTTATATTGCCTGCCAGGGCATTATCTATCAGTTTTAATGTTGCTTCTTTATCTCTTGGCATTCTTGCCCGTATCGGCAGGTAATTCGAAGCATGGTTTGCATGGAAAAGACCCCTTGAAAGGTTTGTATTAGCAATCATGATTCTTAGCTCTTCAAGCATTTCATCGGGCTCAAGGAGTGAAAATTTGCCTGATTCGTAATCTTTAAATAAAGGTGTGCCTGGAATCAGCATTAAACTTAAGGCACCGACATATTCGGGATCTATTGCTGAAAGGACCCTTCCGGTTTCTTTGGCATGTATTTTGGATCTTTCTCTTCCGGCGATTGCCAAAAGAACAGTAATCGAAAGTTTAATGCCGGCAGCTCTTGCTTTTTTCCCCATACGGATCATTTGCTGTGCTGTTGCGCCCTTGTTTATATTTTTTAAGGTAACGTCGTCCCCTGTTTCAAGACCCATATAGGCGATGCCAAGTCCGTGTGCCTTAAGCTCTTTAAGTTCATCAGGACTTTTCATATTCAGGCTTTTAGCATTGGCATAAACGCCGACCCTTGTGACCCAGGGAAGCTGCTTTTTTATTTCGACAAGGATTTTCATCAGCCTTTTCTGGGGAATAATAAGCACATCTCCGTCACAGAGAAAGACCCTGCGCTGTCGCTTGCAATAATTGGCTGCAAAAGCTATATCTTCCATAATAATGGAATCCGGTTTTATTCTAAAGCGTTCCCCTTTGTATGTTCCACAAAAAGTACACTTGTTGCGTGAACATCCCACAGTTACCTGAAGCAGAATGCTGTTTGCCTCACTTGGCGGTCTTATTATGTTACCTTCATAATGCATTGTTTTTCCTAAACCGTATTGATACGTCTTTGTAAAGCCTTAAGTCAGACTGTTTATTTCAACCACAAAGGAATAAAGAACACAAGGGATTTCATATTCCAAACTGGTCAAGGCAGGCCATGAAATCGTCGGAAAAAGCGTCAAGAATTTTTTCTTCCTGCCCAAATTCTGAAACGTCTGTCGGCTTATTTTGCCCTCTTCCGTATTCAACATCCCATCCCTTTTTTTTCAACATTTCAATCAATTCTATAGTCTGTTCCTTTGTCGCATCATTTCCGATATTTCCTTCTTCAATAAAAAATTTCATTTAGGTCCCCTCTTTATTAATTATATTCTATCCGTTTGATTTAAACTAATGGTTTTTTTTGAATATGCAAATAAAAAATGGTGTTGAGTTTATGCGGCTATAATGATATCTGCATGTTATTATTTTGTATTTTGGGCCATTATTGAATTAAAATAAGGATATCAGGGCAAAAGAAATATTAATTTTTAAGCGGTGTCAATCAATTTTGCCCGGCATTCATGTAACTGAACGTCGGATAGGACACAAACGTTATGGAGCAGGATAAATGAAAAAGAAACAGGTAGATATAGACTGGGAGAACAGGAGGCTGTGCATCGATGGGAACTGTATTGGAGTGATCGGCCCTGACGGGCGCTGCAAGGAATGCGGAAAACCTTATGAAGGCGAACTGCCGGAAGAAATCACAAAGACACAAACCGGCCTTGACGAAGACACAGTGTCAAAAGAAGACTCTGATAAATTCAAGAAAGACGAAGTTAATGATGAAGAAAAAACCTCAGTGAATATAGACTGGGAGAATCGCACACTATGCAGCGACGGGAACTGTATAGGGGTGATCGGCCCTGATGGGCGCTGCAAGGAATGCGGAAAACTCCTTGAAAGCGGGTAATTTTATTTTGAAATTGGCTCTTGATTATTTATTTGGCCCTTAACAACTTCATATCGACATCTTGTTGCCGATCTCAGCCAGCATGTTGTTTTTACGTTGCAAGATTATGTTACGAGTTACGAGTTGCGTGTTACGAATCATAAAAAAGGAAACCATCCTATTTAAGACCCGTAACCCGTAACGCGAAACCCGCAACAGGGTACATGGACCCAGCAATTCTCGTTATTCATTGCTTTGAAAGAGCCCCATTTTTTATCACGTTGCTTTGGAAAATGCGTAGCTCTCAACAGGCCCAATGAACAGTAGATTTTAAAACAAGAAAAAGAAGATGTGTTTTGGTAGCAAATCCTGGTAATGGAGAAAGAGCATGTTTTTTTTCGATTTAATTCCGACTCCCACATGGCGTGATTTTGCCGATATTCTTTTTCTTACATTCGTTACCTACCAGCTCTATGTCTGGTTCAAAGAGACCCGTGCGCTTCGAGTCCTTATAGGCCTCGCAGTGCTCGGAGCTATCTATTCCCTGGCCAAGCTGTGGGGCTTTTTCCTGACTACCATGGTTTTTCAGATTCTATGGCAGGTGTTGTTAATCCTTTTGCTGATACTCTTTCAGTCCGAAATCAGACAGGTTTTGGAAAAAGTAAGCCCCCTTCGTTATCTTAGATCGAAAAGGCGCGCTTTTCGTGGTTCTTTTGCAAAGAGCCTTGCCAGGACAGCCTTTGAGCTTGCCGGTGAAGGAACAGGAGCCCTCATCGTTCTTGTAAGAGATGACAACCCCGCTGAATTTGTTCATTCAGGCCAAACCATAATGGCCCTTCCCGAACCTTCTTTAATTAAAAGTATTTTTAGCCATCATGCTCCTGCTCATGACGGTGCTATAATCCTGTCTCAGGATTGCCTTACACAAATGGGATGTATTTTGCCTTTATCTAAAAAAGAGGGACTTCCGGAACAGTATGGAACCCGTCACCGTGCCGCCCTCGGCCTTTCAGAAAGGACAGATGCTGTTTGTCTTGTCGTTTCTGAAGAAAGGGCTGAAGTCTCAACAGTAACAGGCGGGGAAATTCAAACCTGGGAGGATTCCGAACTCCTGGCGGAAAAACTTAAAAAATTGCTGGGCGTTCCGGAAAGTATAGTGGGCTCACCAAAAGATTTTATAAAAGAGGCCTTTATCCAGAACTGGAAGGCGAAACTGGGAGCCCTGGCGTTGGTAACAATGGCATGGCTGGTTCTTGCAAGCCAGCAGGAAGTTAAAACCAGTATTACCGCTCCCATCAGACACCTTAATATACCTTCTGAACTTGTTTTGGGGAAGAATTCGGCGGAATCGGTCAGTCTGACCATTTCCGGCAGGAGAAATAGTATAAGGGCATTGCGAGACCAGGATATCCGGGTTGATGTTGATCTTGCAAATTTATCTTCAGGTATGCATCAGATAAGGTTGTCTGCAAAAAATGTTGATTTGCCTCTGGGCGTTAAAGTTGACAATGTAATGCCGAAGAATATTAGGGTTGTATTGAAGTCGTTGGGCAAGGAGATTCGATAGTTCTCTTTTAATCCGCCCTACCTTGCAGGAACCTTGGTTGTAACCGTTCACGGGTTCTGGGTTCCGGGTTCAACTAAAAAAAGATAACCCTGAACAGCGAACTCTGAACCTGTGAACCCCTATCCTTATTTAAGCAATTCCGATGAATTCAAAATTTAACTTTGCCTGGAACTTTTCAATTCTTATAAAGATTTCCTTTAGCATTTTCTGTTCGATACGGGTAAGTGTTTTTGGGTTTATATAGTTGTCGGGTTTTGCCTTTTCATCAATTATTGCTGTGAGTTGGCGTACAAACCGCAGCTGCAGGAGGAAACTGTAAGCTCTTTCAAGTTCTTCATATTCCTGTCGGTTGAAGACCCTTTTTATGTATAGCTGGCGCAGTCTTTCAAGAGTATTGGTTTCTTCGATTTTATTTTTCAGGGCATAAATTCTTGCAAAATCGACGATGGGCGTCATGGCGCTTTTAATATCGAAAGCATCGCGGTGTTCGCCTTTTGATTCAACGACAAAATTTCGAAAAAAGCCAAGAGGCGGCTTAAAGTACAGGGCATTTTCAGTCAGATGGCGGAAAAATCCCGACCAACCTTCCAGGGAACCAAAAAGGTGCCGGCGGAGGGAATCGATAAGGGTGTCATCACCATAACCTATGCGAAAATCAAAAAAGATACTGGCTTGAAGCAGGTCTTCAGCTTCAGCAGCATGAATCCAGCTTGAAAAATATTTTTTCCATTTCGATAAAGGTTGGCACCATTTGGGGTTTTTTGCCATTACATCGCCGGTGCAAAAGTCATATCCGGCCTTGTCGAGCATGGTGCATACTTTTTCTCCGAACTTAAGAAAATAGTCTCTTACCCTAGACTCATCTTCTTTTGGAACATCTTCAAAAATAATTGCATTATCCTGGTCGGTTTTCAGAGTTTGTTCCCTTCTGCCTTCACTCCCTAAAATCATGAATACAAACTTAGCAGGCGGCTGTCCTAATGTATCGAGTGTATATCCTATAAGCTTGGCAAGGATGGAGCACGACACCGTGGTGATAAATCGGGTTAAGTTTTCCGCCTTTGCCCCGCTGGTTATCAGACTCTGGATCTGCCTGGGAAGCTTGTTATGTCTGTCGATGATCTCCTCTATGTTGTTTGCTGCCGAAATTTCGCGAACAAGGAATACCGGTGATTTTCCCTGGGCAGTAAGAAGGTCGCGGTTGGTAAGAATTCCTGTTACCTTTTCATTGGCATCCGTAACGGCAATATGCCTGATATCTTCCTGCATCATTGCCATAAGGGCCTCAAAAATAAGGGCGTGGTCTGAAATCGTGTACACGGGTGAAGACATGATATCTGAAACAGGCCGTGAAATATCATATCCGGTTGCAATAACTTTTTTTGTAAGGTCTTTTTCCGTTACAACCCCTACACAGTTTCCATCCTGCGTATTAATAAAAATAGAACTTATTTGTTCCCGGCTCATTATTCCGGCTGCTTCCTGGATGGACATTTTTGTATTACCGAAAACAGGTTTTTTAGCAGAAATGTTTGCAACAGTCTGGTTGAAAAATTGCAGCCCCTCTTCTTCGGGCTGCATTGTCTTTGCAATAATGGAAGCATACGATTTTTCAAGCATCCGTTTGCCGAAGGTATCTGTAAAATATTCGGTGAACGCTTTATAGCGTGAGCAGATATCTAAAAACAGTTGTTTCGGAAGAAGATAAAAAGACGATATTTCATTTACCCTAAATGTCCGCACCGAGATACCGTCATTTACAAGCATCGATATACCGCCGTATATGTCGCCTTCGCTTAACATCTCAATCATAGTTTTTTTATGGTTTTCTTCGTAATATCGCTCTGCCGAACCTTTTTGTACGATATAAAGATATCCCACCCTGGATCGTTCCTGAACAAACAGGACTGTATCTTTAGGATGATGCACCATGGTAAGCTTGGGGACTATCCGACTAATCTCCTCTTCAGGGAGGAAGGAAAATGGCTCCACTCCGGTCAGGAAACGTTTTGCCTGGCCGGTTTCAATAATCGATGCGATTGATTCATCAAATATATTTTTACTGAAATTTTTAACAAAGTATTCGTAAAATGCCTTGTTACGTGTACAGTAATCCTGGAAATCTTCTTTGGGAATCATATAGCCGGAGCAATCCTTGTCAACAATGATCGTTCTTAAGGAAATACCACCGTTCATCAGTATTGTAATTCCACCGAACACTTCACCAGGCTTAATATAGCCTACCAGTTTTTTTTCTCCCTGTTTTTCGTTATAAAGTGCGAAAGAGCCCTTTTGCACGACAAAGATACTGTCTATTTTTGTCTTGTCCTGAACTGCAAAAAGAGTGCCCTTAGGATGGCTTTTAAAGGAAGCCTTATCGGAAATTTTTTTTAATTCTTTCTTTGAGAGAAAGGAAAAATGGGGCATGTTTGACAAATATTTTAAGGCTTGTTCACTCATAGTTACACCCTTTATTTTGACGTTCTCGTAAAAAGTCTCCCGCTTCAGTGCAGCGGGACGTTGTGCTGCATTTCGCAATCATTCAAAATACGATAAGTACTTCTTGTGATTATCCCGCTTTAGCGGGACACGCCTTTTTATCCCGTTGCTTTTTAGCGGGGGAATTTGAACTTTTTACGAAACCGTCTAAATCAGACTTTTTACGAGTTCATCTTATTTAGATAATCACTAAACGAGACCTTTGAAAAATGCCCAGTTTTGTTCAAGTTCAAGGAAGGCGATCCGCCTCAGGCGGATTAACCACAGGTCCGCCTGAGGCGGATCGAGGATTACAATTTGAGCCTGACACAGAAATTGGGCAAAAGGGGGTGTTTTGCAAAGGTCTCTAAACCTGATGGATATGACTGTCGATAAATTCATCATGTATACAGTATAAGAAAAAAAAGTTTTTGTGTCAAATTTTCGCCATTATATATATTGCCTCATATGAAAAGGAGCTTCGATCATAGCGCTCCACTGAAGGAGGATTGATATCCAGGAAAGAGTGTTCGCACTTTTTGGTGCAATAAAGCCTGACCCGAGTAAAAGCCCGATTATGAGCATACTGCTGACATAACACCCCAAAAAATACCAGCCTGCCTTATTTCGTTTCTGGAGAAGCTGCCCTGTCCCAGGGCAAAGCCACCCCATAGCGAAAAGGGCAATGCCATATGCTGCCGACGGCTTTGTCCATTTATTGTCAGCACCCGAAGAATGATAAGCTAAACTTGCAATAGTACCTGCTATGGCAAAATATCTGGCTGTCTCCTGAAAGAGATTACCAAAACTGAAGTTCAGTTTAATCATCTGTTCTTTTATAATATTAATGAGTGCATAGGGATTGTCGGTCGATAGTTGTCCGCTCTTTACCATCAAGGAAATACTCTGGTATAAATGTATATAGGCCGGAAGAATAAGAAGTATTCCAAGAAGGTATCCGGCAAACAGGATATAACCGAATTGTCGCGAACCTGTATAGATTTGACCGGCTCCGGGGCAAAACCAGGAGATCGCCACTCCCCATGGCACGCTTTCCTGTGGAGGTTCACCGGTTTTTTTTTGATGTTTTATTGCAACATCGACTGATGAAATCATAGCCCACGACCAGATGTAATAAATACCTAAACAAGAGATTCCGAAGGAGAAAAAGGGTAGATCGGGCAACGCAAATGGCCTGGCCTGGTTGATACTGTCAAAAAACAGATTCATGGTACTTACCATGATATCTATAAACGTCCAGTTAAACCATACCAGGAAAAAAATGAATAATGATGCAGTAATAAAACCCCTGATGCGGGAACCGGCATATATTTCACCAAGCCCTGGGGCACTGGCACCATAAATAAAGGCGCGGTGCACACTTATAGGCTTTTTGCTGTCAGGCCTTTCTTTAGTTTTATGTATTTCGCCCGGTAAGATCAATATTTTCGCCTTTTAATGGATTTTTACTTATTTTTCTACATGCCTGCCTGAATCGACGGGCTCTGTAAGTTGATTGTTTTATTTAGGACATGGTTTTCCAGTATTGTTAGGGAGAATATTTTGCTTTCGAATACGTTCCTTGTTCGGCGGAAGTAAATAAACCTGATAATATAAAAAAAACTAGGAGTAGTAAGCTTATAAAAAATCATTTCTAAAAATAGTAGATTTTCACCGTCGAATGAAGAACTCACTAGCAACAAAGCCGCAAGGCTTTTGCTGTCAGGTGAAATGTAATGATAATATTGAAGGCTTTCTCCCAAGGCATGATAAAGTATTCTTAACCAAAAAACATTTCAAACCAAAGAAGGAAGCCAAATGTGATTTTACAAAAAACAACACAATACGTTTTTTGAAGTGCTAAAATGCTAACTGTATTTTAATATACTATCAGTGTCTGTTCGTTTTAATATTGAATTTAAGTAGTTTGTATCTCAAAGTTCTGGGGCTGATGTTAAGGATCCTTGCTGTCTTTTCTTTATCACATTCGGTTCTGTTTAGAGCTTCTAAAATGGCTTTTGTTTCTGCAGTTTTACGTACTTGTGCTAAATCCATCATTTGAGGTGGTTCTTGAAAATGCCAAAGAAAATCCGATGGGAGCGATCTTGGACTGATAACATCTTTATCATTAACAATGAACACTCTTTCAATGAGATTTTTTAGTTCCCTGACATTTCCCGGCCAGTCATACCGAAGGAAAATATTAATGAGCTCCGGTGTGACTGATGGTTTCGGCTTTTTATATTTGGCCGCCATTTGATTAAGAAACTGATCTACCATTTTGGGGATGGCTTCTCTTCTTTTTCTAAGTGGTGGTAAGTGGATAGGTACAACCTGAATTCTGTAAAAAAGATCCTCCCGGAAAGAATCGGCTTTGATAAGAGATTTTAAATTTTTATTCGTTGCGGAAATCAGGCGGATCGATACCTGAATTTTTTTTTCGCCTCCGATCCTTCTGAACCTGAAATCTTCTAAAACTCGTAAAAAATCAACTTGATTTTCAACAGGTAGCTCAGAAATTTCGTCAAGAAACAGGGTGCCTTGATGTGCCATTTCAAAACAGCCCTTTTTTCTGCGGGTGGCACCTGTAAAAGCTCCTTTTTCATGCCCGAACAGCTTGTCTTCAAACATTAAGCCTGAAAGAACACCACAATTTACAGGGACAAAGGGATTCACAGCTCTGGGACTAAGGAGGTGAATAATTTTAGCAAGCAATTCCTTGCCGGTGCCACTTTCCCCGGTAATCAAAACATTTACATCAAATCCGGCTACCTGATTGACAACCTTCATTATAGAATGCATGGAAGAGCATTCTAAAACAAACTCTTGTATTGCAGCATCACGAAGAAACTTTATGTTGGATGATTGAAGTTTCATAAAATTTAAATGAAAAATCAGGTGTTGAAAAGTCGAGTGTGGGAGCCTGATCGGCGCATGAAGGGTAATTATGTTCAGGCAAATTCTTAAAATGCTTCGGCAGCGAAGCACCCTCAACAAATCAGGTTTTATCGGGATTGTCAAAAAAAACAGTTTCCAGCCAAGCTTTAATTAAATCTGAATTGATTTAGAGTCAAGATAATTGGCAAGCTTTTTCACGTTTTGGCAATATTTTGCCAAAACGGTACCGTCGGTCTTTTTTTCTTAAAATGTCGGCGATTTTGATTACTGTTATTATAACAGTTAGTTATAAGCCATACCTATTATATTCAAATTTGGCACATCCTTTGCTTTACCTTATTACTTCGCTATTGCCTGTAGAGGCTCAGTTTTGAATTATAAGGATACAAACTTTATGCCTTTTGAAAAGATCGTTAATGAATTTATGCGCCCCTTAAACCAGTATCCTGTTTTAAGAACCGGGCAAACGGTAAGCACAGCTTTAAATCAAATCAAAAAGTCTTTACGCCGGAATAAATTACCTCATCTAATTGTAGCGGAAAATGACGCTTCAGGGGCCGAAATAATCAAAGGGTTTATTACACCTTCGGATATAGTCTTCGGGATGGCTGAACATTTTCTTAAAGGCGCGGAAAAAACCGGCCCGATTTTCTGGGAAGGCCAATTGGAAACAGAATGCCGGTTTGCCGTTCAAAAACGTATTGAAGAAGTCATGACGCCTATTAAGGTCTGTATTAGAGATGATGAAATGCTGATGGAAGCGATTTTTTTATTAAAGAAATATCAGGTAGATCTTCTTCCGGTAGTTCATGATGACGAAGTGATCGGATTGATCCATCTTGAAGACATTTTAAAGCAAATTGCTCATATGGCCATAAAAAAAATCCCAACCGGTATTTAAAATAAATTCCGGCAGGCCGGATAAGGGGACAAGGGAATCGTATTATCAATATCCTTGTTTTAACATTAGAGCGAAAGGGATAAAGAAGTTTTTTTCCAATACCTGGGAAAAGCTACTGAGCGTTTTTTATCGATAGTTCATTAATGTTACTTCATGCCCAACTATTTTAATTAAGGAGATTTTATATGAGAGCGATAATTGTAAAAAATTTGATGGTGCCACTCAAAGAATATGCAACTGTTTCCCAAGAGGCTACTCTGTACGAGGCAGTCCTTGCTTTGGAAAAAGCTCAAATGGCACTTGACCCGTCACAGCATAAACACCGTGCAATATTGGTGCTTGATGAGAGCAGAAAAGTTTTGGGTAAAATAAGCATGAAAGATATCCTGATCGCACTTGAACCGAATTATGGGAAATTGGAAGGTATGGGAGTGCTATCCAGTTCAGGATATAGTCCGGAGTTGATCAAGTCCATGCTCGAAGATAACGTTCTTTGGCGTGAACCTTTAGAGTTTGTTTGCAACAGGGCAACCAAACTGAAAGTGAGCGATTTTATCAGAGCTCCCCTGGATGGTGAGCATATTGATGAAAATGCTACACTGGGTGAGGCAATACACCAACTGGTTGTGTATCGTTTTCATTCTCTGCTTGTGACCAGCGGTGATGAGGTCGTGGGAGTATTAAGGCTGTCTGATGTATTCACAAAAATTTGTGACAAGATCAAATCCTGCGAATTTTGAATCCGAACTGTTTTTGAGAACAGGCGAGATACAATTAAATAGAAATTTTAATGAGATACATAAGGAGGAGTTTTTTTATGGACGTTAATACTCACGGAGAAAAAACCGGAATATTCGCCAAGAAAGGACTGTGGATCGGTATAGGTGTTGGTATTTTTATACTAGTAGCCTTTATTTTGCCAACGCCCCAGTCTCTTATCGACGTAATGGAAAAATACGGGTATGTCCAAAAAATGATTGACTGGGAGATCGCCCATGACGTTAAGGAGGCTTCCGCTAAAACGATGATCGTACTGGGGATTGTTCCCATGGCGGTTATCTTTTTTGCCGTAGAGGCCCTCCCCATCGGCGCAACGGGCATCCTGATGCCTCTCATGGCTTACTTTTTCGGGCTTCTTCCTTTCAACCTGATTGGGAAAACCTTTTCCGGTGATGCACCTTTGTTCATGCTTGGCGTTTTTGCCTTGGGAGCGACGGTTGTAGAGGTAGGTTTCCATAAGCGATTGGCCGTTTGGCTGCTGGGATGGACCAAAGGGTTCTGGGTTCCTATGATCGTGTTGTGCATAAGTATGTCAATCGTGGGTTCGTTTATGTCGGCCCCAGCTATGTGTTCTTTTATGGTGCCGGTGATAATGGCTGTCTATTACGGGTCGGTGAAGGCCAACAGCCCGGAGGGGAAGGTGGTTCACGATCCGGCTCTGGCCAAATTTCTGCTTTTTTCCCTTTGCTTCGCCCTGAATATGGGAGGGCCCGGAACACCTTCTGCCGGCGGACGTAATGTGATCATGATGGGTTTCTTTAACGAATACGGCATACCGATCACTTACTCCGGCTGGATGAAATACGGGTGGCCACTGGTGCCGCTCGGCAGTGTCATGCTGTTGCTCTATATGGCAACTTTTTTTAGCAAGAAAATTAAGACTCGGGATCTGACCCCAGGGCTGCAATATATAAAGGACGAGACGCGCAAAATGGGAAATATGAGTTATGCCGAATATATCACTGCCGGGTCGCTTTTCCTCATTGTGGCCCTCTGGATAT
This sequence comes from Deltaproteobacteria bacterium, assembly GCA_030638575.1. GTDB lineage: Bacteria > Desulfobacterota > Desulfobacteria > Desulfobacterales > JAUWMJ01 > JAUWMJ01. The sequence continues at coordinate 39,483 of DAOWEJ010000103.1, forward strand.
TTGGCGGAGAAGCAACGGGATTGGGCGGTCCGGCTCTTCTGGCTCTTGTAATACCGGTTTTATTCAAGACCGTGAAATTTGAAAATATACTGAACCGTATATCCTTTAATGCATGGTTCATGTACTGCGGTGCTTTGACTCTGGGCGCCCTTCTTAAGGAAAGTGGCGGCGCCCTGTGGCTGGCGACAACCTTTCTGGACGGGCTCTCACAAGTTGGCATGGATAAAGGTTACGGGTTGTGGGTCGGGATGTCCGCTTTCTCCGGTCTTGTTACCAATTTTATGTCTGATGCCGCCACCGTCGCCCTTATCGGGCCGATTGTCGTCCCCATGGGGATTATGACTCAGGTCGCCGGGGAGCCCTGGGCCATCGGCATGGCCGTGGCACTGGCATCTTCTTATGCCCATTTTCTTATTGTGGGCTCACCTGCCAATGCGCTCACATTTGCACTGGGAGTTTATCCCGATACAAATAAGCGGGTCCTTGAAGCGATTGATTTTGTAAAATACGGTTTCGGATTTTTTGTGCTGTCCATGCTTTTGCTCTGGATCGTCGGATTTTTTGTGGTCTATCCCATCGTTGGTTTTCCGGAAGGGGTTCTCGAGCAGGCAACGCAGGTGCTTCAAAGTACTGCCCGGTAGCCTGCGAAAATATTAGCGGTCAGCTAAGATCTCTTTGAGCAATATTGTTTTTTACTTTTAACTTTTCAGGCCGTTCGGGTTGGGAGGTAAAGCATAAACTATGGAGTCTAAAATTTCTTCAAAAAGTTCAGTCCTGCATTCAATCTTAAGGGGTTTGTTCTCAGATGAACATGCCATTACGGCCATATTGGGTATTATAGTGGGGGTGGCAGGTGGTTTTGGAGCTGTCGGGTTTCGCTACCTTATAAACTTTTTCCAGTTTATCTCTTATGGGTCTGCAGCCGAATTGCTTGGTGTGGTTCAATCGATTCCATGGTATTTCAGGATTGCAATTCCCGCCCTCGGCGGACTGATTGTGGGTCCGGTTGTGTATTTTTTCGCCAGAGAAGCCAAGGGACACGGCGTTCCGGAAGTCATGTACTCCGTTGCCCTCCAAAGGGGGATTATAAGAAAGCGGATCGTTGGTATCAAGGCTCTGGTATCCGCTGTTTGTATCGGAACCGGCGGCTCGGTTGGAAGAGAGGGCCCCATCGTTCAAATCGGCTCTGCAGTCGGATCGACCCTTGGGCAACTATTTAAGGTGTCGGGTAATAGAATGAGAACTATGGTGGGCTGCGGCGCTGCTGCCGGTATTGCAGCCACTTTCAATGCCCCCATTGCCGGTTCCATTTTTGCCATTGAAATCATTCTGGGCGAATTTGAAATTGCCAGTTTCAGCCCTATCGTTATCTCTGCTGTTTCGGCCACGGCTATTTCACGCCATTTCCTCGGGGATATCCCTGCATTTATTCTTCCTGCCTATATCCTTCACAGCCCCCTGGAATTTCCTTTGTATGCTATTTTGGGTGTCTTTTGTGCCCTGGTTGCCGTGGCTTTTACTTTATTTCTCTACCGTGCAGAAGATGTATGGGATGCGATTAAGTTCCCCGAATATCTCAAGGCAGTCGTGGGGGGATTAATGATGGGAACGATGGGGCTTATGTTCCCTCAGGTTTTAGGTGTAGGTTACGGCGCTATTGATCTGGCGCTTATGGTAAAGCTGTCCTGGTGGTTCATGGGTCTTCTGGTTCTCTTTAAAATCCTGGCCACATCCATTACGATCGGATCTGGAGGTTCCGGCGGCATTTTTGCGCCTTCACTTTTTATGGGTGCTATGGCGGGAGGCGCTTTTGGAACGGTCGCTCATCATTTCTTTCCTTCAGTGGCGGCCTCTGCCGGAGCTTATGCTGTTGTCGGCATGGGAGCGGTCGTGGCTGCCACCACACATGGCCCTTTACAAGCGATATTGATTATTTTTGAAATGACCGGTGACTACAAAATAATTCTTCCACTGATGATTACATGCATTATCAGCACCCTGGTTGCAAGACGGCTATGCGGTGAATCTATTTATACCTTTAAATTAATAAGAAGGGGGATAAACATCAAGGCGGGCAAAGAGGTCAATGTATTAAAATCAATGTATGTAAAAGATGTGATGTATCATAATGTAGAAACAGTACCGGAGAGCATGTACCTGAAAGAATTCGCCGAAAACCTGCCGGAAAGCAGGTCTAACAATTTCATAGTTGTTAATGATGAAGAGGAAATTACCGGGGTGCTTACATTTCTAGATTATTATGACGCCTTATTTCGTGGAAAGATAAATGATCAGATGGTAATAGGAGATATTGCAGCCCGGGATGTGGTTACTGTATCAAGGGAAGATAATATCAGCACGGCTCTGGGAAAAATCACTGCGGAGGATTTCTCTATTCTGCCCGTTGTGTCCTCGGACAATCCTTTAAAACTGTTAGGAATTCTGACGCGCAGAGATATCCTTGAAGCTTATGATGAGGCTGTGGTTAAGAAATCTATCAAAAAATAGAAAGTATAACCTGAATTTTGGTAAATGTTTAAGGGGTAAAGGTTTTATCCTTCCATGTAAGCAAATTTAAGTTCGGGTGTTATCCTTTGAAAAATGAATCAATTGCAACCATTAAGGCTCATAGGTCGCAGGAGGAATGCGAGTTATCTCCCACCTCCCGCATTCCTGTAGAGACCTTTGTCTCTCCTTTGGGTAGTTGAATTTATATTTGTTTTCTTGTATCATTAGTTTTCGTGACGGATTATTGGGAACTGCGCGCAGCGTAATACAACAAAATGCTACGTGACCGGTTGAAATAGACGACAACTATTTAATAAAACGGAGGATATTATGACACGATGCAAAAAATGCGGAAAAACCGGTCTTTTCCATAGAATTGAAAAAGATACCGGATTATGTCTTTCCTGCAATGAGAATTTTGCCAGGGAAGGAAAGGATCTGACTGAAAAAATTGTACGGGCTAAAAAAAATGCTGCTGAAGCAAAAGAACCTGCTCTGGTCCGGGAGAAGTGTAAAGAGGTCGAGCGTTACGGAAGCTATTTAATTGAATTACACAGACGCTACAATCTTGAACCCAGTCAGGAACTTCTGGATTTAATCGAAACCTACAAAGATAAAAGGTGAGTTTTATGAAAATAAAACCAAATTATTGGGATAAGTCCCTATATTTTTAAACTGAGCCAATTTCAAAACGTCCCCTTTTGTCCGATATCTGCGTCAGGTTCAAATTTTGGCACACAGTGAAGCTTTAGCGCTATCCTCGATCCGCCTCAGGCGGACCTGTGGTTAATCCGCCTGCGGCGGATCGCCTTCCTTGATCTTGAACAAAATTGAACATTTTGAAACCGCCTCAACTATTTGAAGTTTTCATCAAGAAGGAGGATACATGACTGATAAACATGACAAGATAGAAGATTTAATCATTCCACTGAGTGATTATCCCCATATGCCATACTGGGGAACACTTCGGGAGGCAATCGCCCAGCTCAATGTCGCATATGAAACAGGCCACCATACAGTCCTGGTCTTTGACGAAGGATACAAGCTTGTAGGGATGCTTTCACGAAGGAATATTTTAAAAGGTCTGGTTCCTAAATTTGCAAACCAATATTCAGAAGGCATACCCGTATTCTGGGATGACTTATTCGCGGCGGGAAGTGAAGAGCGACTTGCCCTTCCGATTAAAGATTTTATGTCTAAAGCTAAATCAAGTATGGATCCTAAAGATAGTCTCCTTAAGGCGGCGTATATTCTCCTTGAGGAAAACACTTATGTACTTCCTGTTATGGAAGCGGAAAAGGTTATCGGTGTCGTGCGGATGGACGATATATTCCATGAAATTACCAATGTCGTTTTAAAGCTGTAATCAGTCTCATCCTGCAAATCAGTTAATAATGTAATTGTCTTAAGATAAAGATATCGGAGCAAAATGAATATTCCTTTTACTCCTTGAGACCTTTGCAAAACGGCACTTTTCGAAGTCTGCGCTTATCTGCCCGATTTCTGCGTCAGGCTCAAATTTCAATCCTCGAAATATTAAATATATTCCTGTGGTTGAAATTTTCGCCTTTTTTGAACTCGAACAAAAATTACCATTTTTCAAAGGTCTCTCCTTTAAAGGCAAGCCCTTTGTATAAGAATATTTATTGGCTTTTTGTGAGTCAACATGATTATTACAGCAAGGAGATAAATGGCGAAATTTTTAAGCATTTTCGATTTTTTTAGTAAAAATCGGCGTGACAAGGTCCTTAACGATGAAGATGAAAAAGAGCTTTTTGTCGAACGTTACAGGGCCTTTCGCGAGATCCTTAAAAACAACCACCAGGTGCTGATGACCATGGGAGATATGCAGGAAAAGGCCGGCGGAGCCTACCTGTTTGATAAAGCTTATATCAGGTCTTCAAGCAGCACTCTGCTTTTAGGGATTGAGAAAATTATCGGCCAGTTGAATCTGCTTTCCGATGACCGGTATAAGGGCCTGATTGTTTCATTTCAAAAATGTATGGCCGGAATTCAAAATCTGCTGGAATCCAGGATCAGTATTCCTCAGACAGAATGTACTAAAGATTTAAAAAAAATAACTAAAAGAGATATTGCATCGGCCGGAGGAAAAATTGCAAATCTGGGAGAACTTACCTCTGCACTTGATCTGCCGATTCCCCCCGGCTTTGTTATAACGACATGGGCCTACAAGTCATTTATGGAATTTAATCAAATCCAGGATTTTTTAGTAGATGAGCTAAAGAAGCTGGATATTCGTAATTACGATGCTTTGCGGGCAACAACCGATATAATTCAAAAAAAAATTCTAAACGCCAACATTCCGCCCGAGCTGAAAAATGAAATATTGGACGCATACCGGACCCTTTGCCATGTAACGGGTCAGTATCAACTCAAAGTAGCCGTGCGAAGCAGCGCCATTCATGAAGATATAAGAGCAAGTTTTGCAGGGCAATATATAAGCGCTTTGGATGTGCCGGCGGACAGGATTTTGGATGAGTACAAATCCGTTATTACAAGCCAGTTTTCACCACGGGCGATTTTCTATTTTAAAGATAAACAATTTAATATTGAGAACATGGCGATGGCTGTCGGAGTCCTCGCCATGGTGGATGCTGATGTCAGCGGTGTCATGTATTCACGTGATCCTGCAAAGCCGGACGAGCACTGCTCCCTTATTAACGCGGTTTGGGGTCTGGGAGAATATGCTGTTGGCGGTGTGGTTTCAGCAGATTACTACTCTGTTTTAACAGAAAATGGTGAAAAAAATATTAGTCTGGAATGTGGCGATCAGAAAGTAATGATGGTTACAAATCCGGAAGGTGGAACAGACGAGGTCGAAGTTCCTCGGGATAAGCTTGGCACACCATGTCTGGATAACGACCAGATAAAAGACCTTGTTGTCATAGCAGAAAGATTAGAAGATCATTTCGGGTATCCCCAGGATATTGAATGGTCAATTGATAAAAAAAACCGGATATACGTTTTGCAGAGTCGGCCTTTACACTTTGCCTCATCTGCACTTAGGTCCGGAACGAAAAGGCCTTCTGTTATCAAAGGACAAACAATTTTGCTTAATAAGGGGAAAGTAGTCTGTCGCGGGGTTGGTGCAGGGAATGTTCATATTGTGCGGCGGGAAGAAGATATGGCGAATTTTCCTGATAGTGGGGTACTTGTGATCAGACATAGTCATCCTGAATTTGCAGTTTTGCTTAAAAAGGCGTCGGCTGTTATCTCCGATGTCGGCACACCTCTGGGTCACCTGGCTACAGTGGCACGAGAAAATAATGTGCCTGCGATTTTTAATACTGAAAATGCAACAAAAATTCTCGAGAACGGCATGAAAGTTACAGTTGATGCCGTATACGCTAATGTTTACAAAGGAAGTGTAGATGAACTTTTAGGCCAGGGAAAAAAAGAGGACGATTTTTCTTCATCTCCGGTTGTTAAGCAACTTAGAGAAATTTTAAAAGTAATTACGCCATTGAATCTGACCGATCCCCGCAGTCCATCATTTACTCACACGGGATGCAAGACTTTGCATGACATCACACGTTTTTCCCATGAAATGGCAATGCAGGAGATGTTTGATTTAACTATAGACAGCAATTTTTCCGAGCGATCGGCCAGGCGGCTGGTTGCTGAAATTCCGCTGCAATGGTGGGTCATCGATTTGGAAGACGGAATTCAAGGGGGCAGTAGAGGAAAAACCGTTAGAATTGACCAGATCGTCTCTATCCCAATGCGTGCCTTATGGGAAGGAATGATAGCTATTCCTTGGAAGGGTCCGCCGCCTATTGATACCAAAGGATTTCTTTCGGCGATGTTTAAGGCTTCGAGCGATCCAAGTATTGATCCCGCAGTATCAAAACGCTTTGCCGATAGAAATTATATTCTTGTTGCCAGGAACTTTTGCAATATAAGCGCACGACTCGGATTCCATTTTTCTACTACCGAATCATTTATTGACGAGGAGGAGAACCAGAATTATATCAGTTTCGTATTTACCGGCGGCGGTGCGGATGATGGAAGAAAAAACCGACGGGTTAAATTAATATCAAGGCTTCTTGAACGATTCGACTTTCGTGTTACATTAAGAAACGATACTGTTTTTGCCCGTATAGAGGGGTATAAGCCTGCTTTCATGAAAGAGCGCCTTAAAGCGCTCGGTCATATTATTGTACATACACGTCAGATGGATATGGTTATGTACAATGACAAGATGGTTGACTGGTATTATAAAGAAATAGAGAAAGATATTTTATCTTTTTTTAGTTAAGAAAATTAAAGCCTGGTTATTTTATAACAAATATATTTATTTTTGCCCGGTTTTAAGAATAAGGTGTAATTTTGAAGAAACTGCAGGAGGATGTCAAATCCAAACATACTGTCAGGTTGGTTATTATTATCATCCTTGCCTTACTGGCTGGTGCGATTGCTCTGGGTTATTATTCCGTTAAGGATATGAAGCGAATGATCGGTAAGGATTTTAATGATCAACAGCTCGCTCTGGCCAAACATGCCTCTGTTATCGTTGAACAATATTTTAAGATTCTTAAAAACGAACTTCTCATATCAGGTCTATCTCCTTCAATTCAGTATATTGAATCCGTTTCCTGGCGTAATAGAATGGAGATATCATTATCGAGTGTTCGTGAATACGGTGTCTTCAGGATTATGCTTATTGATGCTGATAAGATGCAGACTTACTCTATTGACTACAACCGGGCGTTGTTTCAAGAAAACGGTTTAGATACTGATGCCGAGTATTTTAAATGGTGCAAAAACCCAATAAATAAAAACAAAGTATTTATCAGCAGCGTGCGGGAAGGCATTGTCGAAAACTCGGAGCCCGGACTCGTTATGGAAATGGCAACGCCTGTTTACCAGATTTCTCCTGACGAAGCCCATCCCACACCGACTAATAAATTCACAGGCGCACTTGTTTTTTCCTTAGACGTTGAATTGTTGACAAAAAGGGTTATAAGCCCAATCAGATCGGGCAAGAGCGGTTATGCATGGGCCATTGATCAGCAAGGAAAGTTTCTATATCATATGGAGAAGAAGTTTATTGGTCAGAATGCCTTTGAAGCCAGAAAGCTCGAAGATTCGCATATTTCCTTTACCAAGATCAATCTTATTCAAAAGGAGAAGATGTTGCAGGGAAAAGAAGGATCTTCCTGGTATATATCAGGCTGGCACCGGGGGGAAACCGGCCGGATGGAAAAACTAATCGCTTTTGCTCCTGTTTATATCGGTGGAGCTAACAACACACAAATATGGTCGGTGGCGGTCGTAGCGCCTATGAGTGAAGTGCAGGAAACGATTTATATTGTTTATTTCAGGCAGGCAATGATCCAGCTCGTTTTTACTCTGGCTGTTATAGTCATCTTGTTTTTTCTCAGAGCAAATGAAATTAGCTGGATTAAGACGCTTGAACGAAAGGTAAAAGAAAAAACCGAAGATCTCAAAGACTATGCCGAGCGCCTGAAAAATTCAGAGAAAAGATACCGAAGCCTTATTGAATCGGCTGACGACATGATATATGCACTGGATAAGGATTGTAACATTCTTAGCATGAATCAGAGTTGGACACGGCTTACAGGGCAAAAGGCTGACAATATCATTGGGAAAAATCTTTTAGATGTTATTAAATTCAGCAAACCGGATCATATTTGTGCGATTGTCGAAAAGGTATTAACGGAAGATCAGGCAATCGCTCAAGAAGAAGCTGCCAAAATAGGTGATCGTGAATACTGGCTTAACACCAAATACAATCGTGCAACAGGGATTGGAATTTTCGAGGATTTTGATAAGCCTTTTGTTCTAGTGATTGCACGAGATTTATCAGAACATAAACAGATCGAATCGCAGCTCTTTAATACACAGAAATTAGCTTCTCTGGGAGAACTATCGGCCGGGGTTGCTCACGAAATCAACAACCCTATTGCCATTATTCTTGGTTTTACCGAAATGTTGCTGGAAAAAACCACTGAAGAAACGAAGCAGCATAATATGCTTAAAGCGATTGAACGCCAGGGGGAAAACTGCAAACGGATCGTTGAAAATCTGCTGGCCTTTTCCAGAGTTCAAAAAAAGGAAACCACCTATACAGATGTAGCAGCCGACCTGCATAAGGTCATCGATGTGGTGGAAAATGTGCTTCTTACAGAAAAAATTGATATCAATATAAAAATTCCTGACAATCTTCCAAGAGTTTATGGTGATAGCCAGGAGCTGGAGCAGGTTTATCTCAATATCATCAACAATGCTGTAGCAGCAATGGAGGACGGGGGTTTACTGTCTATTTCCGTAGATAAAGATAAGGAAATGATGCGGATAAGGTTTCAAGATACCGGCAGTGGGATTCAGCCTGAATATCTGGATAAAATTTTTGAACCGTTTTTTACGACAAAAGAGGTTGGAAGGGGGACCGGACTTGGCCTTTCCGTAAGCTATGGTATTGTAAAGAAGATTGGAGGAGAAATTTACGTAGATAGTCACCTTGCGTTGGAGGAGGATGCTGAATCAGGCACAATATTTACCATACTTCTTCCCATTGTGGATGATACAAAAGTGGCGTAAAGTCGCTAACAAAAAAATATTCTAAAAATTTAACCGGAGGATAAGATTATGCCTGAAAGGATAATCATCATTGACGATGAAATCGACATGTTAATGTTACTAAAAATGATTCTTGAAGATAGTACTGAATATGTAGTTGAAACGACCAACAATCCGTCTGAAGGGTTGAAATTGCTAATTGAAAAAAAGTTTGATCTTGTAATTACTGATTTGAAGATGCCTGGTCTTGACGGTATGGAGCTTTATTCAGAGATAAATAAAATCCATCCTGATGTTCCGGTTATCATAATTACAGCTTACGGCTCTCAAGATGTAGCCGACGAAGCAATCCAAAAAGGTGTAACAGACTTTATTACCAAACCATTTAAAAAACAAAGAATTTTGTTTAGCATCAAAAAAGCGTTTGAGATAACAAAACTAAGAAAGGAAAATCTGGAACTTAAAGGAAAATTGTAACATTTTAGCATTTTAAAAAGCCGTATTCAGAAATCGAAGTTTTAATAAGCCATAGGCTTATAAAGACGTGTCGAATTCACGCACTTGTCCGCCTTTGTAGTGTAAGTAAGCGTAAAGAAAGAACAGGTGTAATCCTTTTATAAAAAATTTACTAAACTGTCATATTATTTGTAAAAGTTAAATACATTTTTTCCTGCAAAGAATCCTACCCGATATTCGGCATGAGAGTCCACTTGATTATCCAAGAAAGAGTGTCAGGATCTTTATCTAAGCAAACAATACCCCCGTTTTGAAACTTGAAGACAGCCTTTTCGATAGAGCCGGTTATCAGGTAGGCTGTCAGCCTTTCCATAAAGGGAAGGTGACCAACTATCATTATGTTATCTTTACTGTTTATGGTATCTGCAATGGCTGTCACATCGTCTAAAGGTTTCAACCCGCTTCTTTCATGGATACCTCCGGAGGGCTTAAGGGCTGAAGCGAAGATTTCAGCAGTCTGGCGAGCCCTTGTTTTCACGCTGTGGTTGATTTGCGAAATGTGAATAGAGTAATCTTTTGCGACATTTGCAATGCGCTCAACTTCTGAAATCCCTTCTTTTGAAAGACCCTGATCGGGGTCTATGTCCTTGGGTAGACTCTTGCCGTGTTGTACGAGAAAAACTGCCATAATATTTATCCTCCTTGAAAGTTTCAGTAATTCAGTATATATGATGTTCAAAGAGTTGATGGCGTCGTGAAAAATTTCATCTACTGCGTTGTAGCGGTTTTTCAGGAACTCGACATACTATATATGTATAGTCTCGTCCCTGAAAAACCGCTATGCCTTTTTATCCCGCTGATTTTTAGCGGGGGTATATGAGCCTTTTTATTTAGCCATCCGGCCCTTATAGACTTTTTACGATACCGTCAAAATTGATACGATATCAAATTAAAAACATCAATATATATCTCTTATATACGGTATAGCAACTCTTTTGTAACCTGAACTGAATTTGGAGCAGATGATATGAGAATTGTAACGAGACCTGATTTTGACGGTATTGTTTGTGCAGCGCTTCTTTATGATGTAGAAAATATAACGGAAGCTGTGAAGTGGGTCGAGCCAAGTGATATGCAAAGAGGCCTGGTTGAAATTAGAGTGGGTGACATCATTGCGAACCTGCCCTATGTTGAAAAATGCTCATTGTGGTTTGATCATCATTATACAAATAAGATAAGCAAACCGTTTAAAGGAGCTTTCGAGATTGCACCATCAGCCGCAGGGGTAATTTTTAAGTATTACAAAGATAAATTTAAGCACGATTACATAGAATTAATTAAAGAAGCAGATAAAATTGATTCAGCGAATTTATCTTTAGACGAGGTTCTTTATCCTGAGAAGTATGACTACATACTCCTTTCCATGACGATTTCAAACCGGGATGAGTCTGATGAAGCTTACTGGAACAGGCTCGTTGATTTAATAAGAAGACATAAAGTCAGTACTATTATTGAGGATACGGAAGTAAAAGAACGCTGTAAGGTGGTTGCCGAAGAGAACAAAGAGTATAAAGAGTTTTTAATAAAATATACACAGGTAAAAGATCATGTGGCTATTACCGATTTTCGTTCTTTAGGTAAAACGCCGAACGGGAATCGTTTCCTGGCCTATTCTTTGTTTCCGGAATCGGTTGTGAATGTTTATATCCGTTATGATAACAAAGATAGAAATATGATTGCGTTAAGTGTAGGACATAGTATTTTTAATCGAAATTGCAATGTAAATGCCGGGCTTATGCTTTCCAGATTTGAAGGCGGCGGGCATAGGGGGGCAGCTTCATGCCGTTTTTATGCCGGCAAGGCAGATGATTATATCCCTGAAATTATAGAAATATTATTAAAAAACGAGTCAAATGAAAAGGAAATTGTAAGATAACGATCAATCCATGGCCCATTTAAACAGACAGCTTCCCCATGTATAGCCTGCACCGAATGCTGAAATTACAATCCAGTCTCCTTTTTTCATTAAGTTATCCTGGTAAGCTTCAGACATGGCAAGCGGTATGGTTGCTGCTGTTGTGTTTCCATATTTGCCTATATTAACAACCACATGATCCTTATCCAGTTCCATCTTTTTTGCTACAGCATCGATGATTCGGTAATTTGCCTGGTGGGGAATCAAAAACCTTATATCCTTTCCGATGAGGTTGTTTTTTTTCATAATCTGTAAGGAGACATCCGCCATGTCTGTTACAGCACGTTTGAAGACAGCTTTCCCGTCCTGATAAACATAATGCCGCTTTTTATTTACTGTTTCCTGAGAGGCAGGTTTTAAGCTGCCTCCGGCATCCACATATAAAGATTTGTAACCACTCCCGTCAAGATGAAGGATAAAATCTTCAATACCAAGATCGTTGTTAGATGGCTCAAGCAATACTGCTCCGGCAGCATCTCCAAATAAGACGCAGGTGTTGCGGTCCTCATAATCAACAATTGCACTCATTTTATCAGCACCGATAACCATAACCTTTTGATGCTTCCCGGTTTCTATGAACTGAGACGCTATGGATAAAGCATAAACAAATCCGGTACAACCACCGTTCAAATCAAATCCCCAGCAATTTGATGCTTTCAGTTCATTTTGAACCAATGCAGCAGTTGCAGGAACCAGCATGTCAGGAGTTACAGTGGCAACGATTATTAAATCTAGTTCATCCGGGGAAATATTTTTTTGTGAAAGGACCATTTCTGCGGCCTTGACAGCCATAAAGGATGTTCCTTTACCTTTTTCAAGAATTCTTCTTTCTTTAACCCCTGTACGGGTAGTTATCCATTCATCGTTGGTATCTACCATTTGTTCAAGATCTTTGTTGGTAAGCTTGTTCTCAGGAGCAAAATGTCCTACTCCGGTAATAATCGCTCGCATTCAAGTCCTCCTAAAATGTATTTTATTAAAATAGACAGGCTATGATATGAAATTGTCTGATGTAATATCCTAAAATAAAATAATTTGTAAAGAGATATATTCTTTTTGGATAAGTTGATACATAAAGTTCTTTATGTTAAGTCACTCATAGGTTGATTGATATGGCATTGAAATTTCCTGTATAAAGGAGATAAGATGGAAAAACACCAGGATATAAAGCGGCTGCTGATAAAAATATATGGCGAAGAAAAAGGAAATCCGGCGTTTATTAAAATAAACTCATTGATAGAAAAATTTCCGGTAAAAAAAGAAAGAAAAAACGGATATTTTTCCCAGGACGATGTTGTATTGATAACATATGGTGACACTTTAAATAAAAAAAGGGAAAAACCTTTGGTTACGCTTCATGAATTTGCAAACGGGTATCTAAAAGGCGCATTTTCACACATACATTTTTTGCCTTTTTACCCTTTTTCTTCAGACGATGGTTTTTCCGTTATCGATTTTTTTTCCGTTAATCCGGAACTGGGTTCATGGGGGGATATAGAATCAACAGGAACCGATTTCAAATTGATGTTCGATCTTGTATTAAATCATATTTCAGCAAAAAGTAAGTGGTTTGAATATTATTTAGAAGAAGAAGAAAGCTTTAAGGAGCTCGCCATTGAAGTCGATCCGTCTACCGACATGTCAATGGTTACCCGCCCACGATCGTTACCGCTTTTAACTGAAGTTAAAAAACAATCCGGCGAAATCGCCCATGTCTGGACAACATTCAGTGCGGATCAAATCGATCTGAACTTTAAAAGCATAGATGTTCTTGAGAAAATGGTTGAAGCTCTTTTATATTACGTACGTCAGGGGGCAACCATCATACGGCTTGATGCCATTGCATATTTATGGAAGGAGATTGGGACGACCTGTATTCATCTGAACCGGACTCATGATGTGGTGAAACTGTTTCGTTTGATACTCGATAAAGCAGCTCCCTACGTCATGATACTTACAGAGACCAATGTACCCCACGATGAAAATATCAGCTATTTTGGTGATGGCCGGAATGAGGCACAGATGGTTTATAATTTTACATTGCCACCACTTTTGTTTTATTCCTTTGTAAAAGAAGATGCATCTGCTCTATCAGCCTGGGCAAAGGGGCTGGCTTTAAAATCCGACAGCAACACTTTTTTTAACTTCACAGCTTCACATGACGGCATTGGTGTCAGGCCCCTTGAAGGGATATTACCGGCAGAGGAAATAAATAAGCTTGTCAAGACCGTCAAAAATAATGGTGGGAGAGTTTCATATAAAACAAATCCAGACGGTTCAGAAAGTCCTTATGAGCTGAATATTACCTATATAGATGCTTTCTTAAATAAGAAATATAAGCCTGATATATATCACGCACAAAGATTTTTGGCCTCTCAGGCGATTGCGTATTCTATTCCCGGAGTTCCTGCAACGTATATTCACAGTCTGCTTGGTTCAAGGAACTGGGAGGAAGGGGTCATACAAACCAAGAGGGTAAGAACAATAAACAGAGAAAAATTGCAAATAGATAACGTGCTGTTACAACTAAAAAATCCTGAAACTTTTCGTTCCAGGATCTTTTTTCCTTATATCGAAATGATTAAAGTCAGAAAAAAGCAGCCTGCTTTCAATCCAAATGCTGCTTTTAAAATAATAGACGTTGGCCCAAAAATTTTTGCAATAGCAAGATATAGTAAAAACCAGACTATATATGCTCTTATAAATATTTCACCAATGCATGTTTCTTGTTCATTGAAGGAAGACGGTCTGCCTTCAATGTTTAAGGACCTTCTTACAGGGGAAAGATTCGCAGCTGATTCACTACGGTTAAATCCGTATCAATATGTATGGCTTGCTGTTACAAGTGTATGAACAGCCTATCTAAAAGAAATTTGTTTATCAGTCGCCGTTGATTTTATCTCTTAGTTTCCCGGAACATTTGAATGTAACGACTTTGCGTTCTCTCAGGATTAAGTCTGAACCTGTAGCCGGGTTTCGCCCACGGCGCTGGTTTTTGTATTTCACACAGAATTTCCCAAATCCAGAGATCAGGACATCGTCTCCCCTCTCAAGCGTGTTTTTCATGATTTCCAAAAGAGATTCAACGATATCAACAGATTTTTTTTTGGTAAAGCCGAGTTCATGTATTCTTGTAACAATGTCATTCTTGGTTAACGCCATATTTCCTCCTAAAAGATATTGTTCCGTTTTAATCCGTTATGAATCGATGTTTATTTAATTAATTTAATGATTAACGTCAACTGTTATTTTGCCTGTTGGTGGGTCCGATGTTTTTCCATTGGTCATATCTTGTTCCCGGCTTGATACGTACTTTTTAGCAGGAAAAAAATTTTCTATTTTTTTCATTGTGTTATCAATGCTTTTCATTATTTCGTCGATTTCAGTTTTTAGCTTTGAATCGTGACTATTAGCCATTAAAGATCGCTCCAAGCAGATTATGTTTTAAAGAAAAGTAGTACTTAAATATACGAAAATAAAAGATATGTCAAGCCGCTTGCAAAAAAATCAGCAACAATTTAGCTGTTTTAAAGAGTTTTTTTGACTGGATTGCCGGGGCAAATAGGATTTAACTGATTGAAATACAAACTTATTTCTGATTTTTAAACAGAACCTTGTCCGTCACATCAAAATATTGCTGTGGAGGCTTTTATAAAGCTATAAAAGTCATAAATTATCAATATCTTGACGGAATTGCATTGTTGCCATCGCTTTTTACGAGTCCATCAATATTTGATAATCTCGTAAAAGTCTGATTTAGACGGTTTCGTAAAAAGTTCAAATTCAAGGCGTGCAAATTTTGTAATCATGAGGCGTACTGATCGTACGTTGAATGATTACGAAATGCAGCACAACGCAGAAGTTGGACTTTTTACGGAATCGTCAATATTTCAGAGAGGTTAATTATCATTTGCCGATGGTAACACTACTGTCTTTAAACAAATCTCTTATCCCGGCTTTCCTTAAGGAAGGGTTAATAAATAGTTTATATTTTTTTGCTCCTCTCGCATCAACAAAAGTGTTGTTAAAGGTTAAATCGGTCTTTTTTAAAAATTTAATACTTCGGTCCATTAGTATAAAATGGAAATTCAAGGCCAAAAAAGTAAGAGCTCCTGCAATGATAATAACAATAAATGATTTTTTCATAAAGGACCTCCTTAATCTGGATGATAAATTTTAATTATGGAATAATAAATACGGGGTGATTTTTTAAAAAAATAGTCAGGGCTAAATCAGTTTATCTATACTAAGATCCGGTTCTTTTTTATCAAATCTTTCGCCGGTTTTCAGCGTATCAAAAAATATATCAATTACACCTTTATGAATAACAAACTTGCTTTTCAATAATTCTTTAAATTCCATGAAATCGGGTTCATTAAAAAGACGGTCGATTTCATATGCTCTTTTATTCAATTGCCTGCAATATTTGTCAATAATAGTCTGGGGCGCCGTCCCTCTTTTTTTTGCAACCCTTTTGGTTGCCTCTGTTCTCGAATATCCATTTATTTCCATTTCATATACAACCTCAAAAATTTGTGATAATGCTTTTGGTACGCCCTTTATAATAATAGGAGGACTAGTACTAGTATCAGCTCCTTGCTTTTTACTTTCACTGAAAAGGAGTCTGTTCAGAACAGAATTTGGTGTGTCTGTAAATGGCTCAGCAAACATTTTAAGATGGTTCCAGACGTTATCGTCTATTTCAATTTGATGCATTTTCATGTTATGCCTCCCAATTGTGCTAGTATAATAATAATTAAACGAAAGTTTTTTAAGCAAGTCAAGTACTTTTTCGTAAAATACAAAAAATAGTTGCAGTTAAAAATATCAGCAGCATCGAAAGTTTAGAAAAGATCATTAAGCGGCTTGAGAGCGGCACAAGATTCTGTTATATAAAAAGCCACAGACAACTTGAAAATTGAGCGCTTTTTAAAGGCCTCACTGATGCCGCACACAAAACGCACCATGTTATCGGAGATAACTTATGGGAAGATGTAACATTTATATAAACACCGCAGTCTTTCTGTCAGTTATTATCGTTTGTGGTTGCTTGTATAGGACAAAAACACCTATTGATGCTTTGGTTTATGAGGCGAAAGGGAATAAAAAAAACACGCAGCTCTTTGTTTTTCTAAGGGGAATGGGAGGCAGTCACAAGAACTTTAAAAAAAATGGTTTTGTTGATGCTGTGCGAGACAGGGAGTTGCCTTTTGATATGGTCGCTCCAAATACTCATTTGGGGTATTATAATGATCGCAGTCTTGAATTGCGGTTGAAAAAAGATATCATTGACCCTGCCAGGGCCAGTGGATATAAAAAAATCTGGTTGGTTGGCGTTTCATTAGGAGGCCTGGGGTCGATTTTTTATGTTAGAAAGTACCCGGATGACATTGAAGGGGTGATTACAATAGCGCCGTTCCTTGGTTCAGGTGCTATAGTTAAAGAGATTGAAAAAGCCGGCGGATTGAAAAAATGGAATCCCGGGATGTATGATGAAAAAGATTGGCAGCGTTTGCTCTGGCACTGGCTGAAAGTATATACTCGGCAGGATAAGGATTTGCCTCCACTTTACATCGGTTATGGACAAAGTGATATAAATTCGCGTGCGAATAACTTGCTGGCGGAAGTATTGCCAAGAGAACAGGTCGTTATGATCAAAGGGAGACATTCAAATTCTACGTTTAAAAAATTATGGGAAATCTTTCTTGATGGTTTTATAAAAAGTTAATTACTTACTTTTACAAAGCATTTACGGTTTTAGGATTTAAGTATTTGAACAGATAATTGCTTTAACCTAAAACATATTAGATACGGTTTTTACGAATACATTAACTCGACTTTAAGGAGAAATAAAATGGAAAAAGTACAGCTTGGTCCTCAGACATTGCTTTACCCGATGCCCGCAGTTTTGGTCGGTTCAAAAGTGGACGAAACCCCCAATTTTATGACAGCCGCGTGGTGTGGCATTGCATCGCACAAACCGCCGGCCATCTCTGTTGCAATTCGGGAAGGCCGTTTTACAATGAAAGGTATCAAAGAGAAAGGAATGTTCTCTATCAATGTACCATCAGCCGACCTTGTTAAAAAAGTCGATTTTTGTGGAATTTACTCCGGAAAAAAAAAGGACAAGTCTCAATTTTTTCAAATTTATTATGGCGTATTGGAGACAGTCCCCCTTATTCAGGAGTGCCCGGTAAATCTTGAATGCAAGGTAATCCATTCCCTTGACCTGGGAAGTCATACACTGGTCGTTGGCGAAATAATGGAGACTTACATAAATAAAGATTGCTTAACCGATGGTAAAGCAGATGCCGAAAAGATAGATCCTCTGGTCTATTCAAGCGGCACCACACAATACCAGCGTTTGGGAGAGGTTATAGGCAAAGCATTTCATATCGGAAAGGAGAAGCCATGATAGAAATAGCCATTCCCGGATACAAGACCATAAAGCTTAAACACCTTGTCCTGGATCACAACGGCACCCTTGCCTGTGATGGAATTCTAATAAAAGGGGTTAAGGAATGCCTGGTGACACTGGCATCTGATTTGCAAATCCATGTTCTTACTGCAGATACTTTCGGCAAGGCCCGTTCTCAGCTTGAAGGTGTTCCATGCGAATTGTCAATCCTTCCGGCAGACAATCAGGATGTGGGTAAACTGGAATATGTTAAAAACCTTGGCTGTGAAAATGCGGTTTGCATCGGAAACGGCCGTAACGATAAGTTAATGCTGAAAGAAGCAGTCCTTGGTATTGCTGTTGTTCTTAAAGAAGGTGTTGCTGTGGAAACCCTGGTTTCAGCAGATGTTGTTTGCACGAGTATTATTTCAGCTCTGGAGATTTTGATGCACCCACTGAGGCTGACTGCGACATTGCGGTCTTAAGGGGGAAACTGCTACTGGTGATTCTTTGTTGCTGGACTCCTTGAATCCTGGGACCCTGATCAATCGACCAACTCTTTGGGAGATGATCCTAAAATTAATGCAATGGCTAATGGCATGAAAAAACCGAATCCAAAACATATAAAATCAATTCGCAACATTATAAATTCATCTCCTTACCCGGCATTGCTCTCCATGAAGCTAATGGATATAGGGAGAGGATTTGCTGTAATTGAAATTGATATAGAAAAAAAGCATACGCAGCTCTTGGGTGCTGTTCATGGTGGTGTGTTAGCATCGTTAATTGATACAGTAGCCTTTTGGGCTGTCTATTATGGCATAGAAAAGCAGAATACCTGGCTGACATCCGTTGACCTGAAACTTAATTACCTTGCGCCCATGATATCAGGTAAGCTTATTGCAAAGGGGCGGCAGATCAAGGTTGGAAGAAAGCTTTGCTATGCAGAGGCTGAAGTCAAAAGTGAAAATGACAAGATGATAGCCCATGGGTCTTCAACACTTATGATTATGCCTAAATTGGATATTACAACAGATTTTTCTTTTCCCCCCAAATTTATTGAGTAAAAAACTTACTTTAGCTTTTTAAAAAGAAAGAGTAATACAAATCCAAACCGGTGAAAGAAAGGGTTTTGAGCCTATTTAAATCGTAATATAATTATAGGAACTACTATAGAAAAAAATATTAGCCGACAGTAAAAAAACTCTTGATTAGTTGTTTTCAACCTGTTAATGGCAGCAATCATAAGCTTGAGCCACAACTACTCATTTCCAGCAAAAGGCCTTGCCATTTGACGGATATTTGGTGTGATTCAGGTTGATACATTAGCCCGGACCGTATTTATCATTTTGTGTGAGTAAATATAGCCTCCCACCAGTATGGTCCGGGCCTTTTTTTTTGTTTAATAGCTTTTTAGCCTTAACCGCCGATTGAAGACATCTGACATGAAACGTTACCGGTATGGTTGATGGAAAGGTTGTGGTCGGAGGGTTTATGACGTACAGCCGCCAGGAAAATCTCAGATATTTCGGTGTCGGAACATCCTTTTCTCATAATGCTCCTAAGATCTTCCTGATGGTCTGATAAAAGGCATGGTCTAAGCTGCCCGCTTGCCGTTAATCTCAGCCTGTTGCATTTATTGCAGAAGTGATGGCTCAAGGCACCTATAAATCCTATTTCTCCCTTTGCCCCTTCAAGTTTATAGCGTTCCGCCGGCCCGTCATGTATATCTTTCGTAACCGGAACAAGTTTTCCAAGCACATTAATCCTTTTTTTTATTTCAGGGACAAGCAAAAGCGGGCCGTATTTCATACGGGATTTCCCGATGGGCATATATTCGATAAATCGTATATGAAAGGGGTATGAAAATGACAAGGCGGCAAAATCTGTCATTTCATTTTCATTAACTCCGTTAAGTGCCACCATATTCAGTTTAATGGGATCAAATCCCATTTCATGAGCAATCTTTATTCCTTCCCATACATGATCAAACCTGTCATATCCGGTTATTTCTCTGTATTTATTTTTATTTAATGTGTCTAAGCTGATGTTAATCCGTTTTATACCGGCAGCCTTGATTTTTTCTATATTATCTTTGAGAAAAACACCGTTTGTTGTCAGGGCAATATCGCAAAGTCCGTCTATCCGGGACAGTTGGGACAGAAAATCGTAAACACCTTTTCTGACAAGGGGTTCACCACCTGTTATCCTTACCTTGGAGATGCCCAGGCTAACGCCCACCCTGACAATCCGTAAAATTTCTTCATAGCTTAAGATATCGCTATGCGGAAGCCTTGGAATAAGATCCCGGGGCATGCAATAGATACATTGCAGGTTACACCGGTCGGTAATTGATATGCGAAGGTAGTTAAGGTGCCGGTTGTATTTGTCGATTAATTTTTGTTTCGGCAATTTCTTAGTTTATATTGAATTTTTTACGGTATTCGGGAATAGTTTCAATCGGTGGTCTTTCAAAGCCCTCGATTTTCAGTATATCCGGCTTAATTTCGCTTTTAACAAGATTATACTGTATCATTTCGCAATAAATATCTTTTTTTAAATCGATCATTTCAAGTTTTTCTATGCGATTTAAAAATGTCTTAAGAATAACAAAGGACATTTTCCCTAAAGCTTTAGTATCCTGGTTTCTGTGAACACGCTTTTCAAGATCCACCTGCGCAATAACGTCAAATCCCCATTTTTCACAGATATCTAGGATCATGCTGGTTTCAACACCGTATCCTATGGGAAAAGGTATTTTTTCAAATATTTCCCGAAAGCCGGCATATTCACCGGATAAAGGTTGTATTATTTGTGTCAATTCAGGGAAAAAGAGTGAAAACATAGGCCTGATAACAAGTTCGGTAACTCTCCCGCCCCCTGTGGGTCTGATCTTATTCTTTCCGATAGCAATAGGCCTGTCGTAAAAGGCCTTTGCATATTTAATATTATCATAAAGAAGAAGCGGCGCTATAAGGCCGTATGCGAACCTGTGGTGAATATTTTTAATGTCTGCATCAAGATAAATAATAATGTCACCCTTGGTTACATAAAGTGCCTTCCAGAGATTTTCGCCTTTTCCTTTAAATTTTTCAAGGTCAGGTAAAATACTATCTGCCTCATAGACATCTGCACCAAAAGCTTTTGCAACTTCCAAAGTTTTATCTTTCGAACCGGAATCGATAACAACAATTTCATCTAAAAGCTCATGGCGGGTCATGAGTTCAGATTTCATAATAATTATTTCTTTAGCAATGGTCTTTTCTTCATTAAGTGTAGGTAGGCATAATGATATTGAAAGGTTTTTCTTCCTCTTTTCTTTAACAAGACGGTTTAAGTCGGTGAACTCAGAGTAATGGAAAGTGTTTTTTTTAAGCCAGTTGTTATTCATCACACACTCCATTGTCTATGGACATGATTATACCTATGATTTGGGCGATTCCCTTAAATATCGGTTCTATTTCTACTTGAGCGTTTTTTTGGTGATAATTTTCTCCATGTGTAATTCCCAGTGTAATGGCAGGTATCTTCCTTGAGAGAAAAATAGAAAGCTCCGACTCACTGGGGCCGCCCGCAGGTTTGATCCCCAGTTCTTTCATCACTTCCCTTGCACTTTTTACCAGAGGATGATTATATTTTAATGTTGATGCATTAAGATTACTTATGGTCTTAAGGTTAAGTTCAACTTCATATTCGTGGCTTATACCTTCTATTATATCTTTGACATCGTTGAAAATTGATTTCACCATTTTGTCGGAATCGCTTTGTATTTCAAAACCGAGTGTTGCTTCATATGCGATTTCTCCATGCTTGAAGCCGCCGGATATTTTTCCGATTATTACCCTTGATCGTGGTCTTTGAGGCAGGCGTAACTTCATTATCTGGTTGATTACTTCGTTTAGTATTAGTATTGCGTTTGGCTTGAATTTGTGTTTCTCTCCGTTTAAAGTAGAGATGTTACAAGCGGCTTCGCATCTAACCATTCCGGAAGAGTAATAATTGAGCCTGCCGAGTTCCATCGCCTCAATGCAGACAGCTCCCCTGATAGGAGTCGGCCATGTTTTTACAAGGTGCCGGACACCACGCAAATTGCCTTTTCCCATTGATTGTATAACACCGGCAAGAACTATATCGGACTTAAAGCGAAGATCCAATTTTCGAAAGATTTCAGGGAGTGAAACCAGAACCCCGGCGCCGACTGAATTGTCTGTAACTCCAGGTCCTGTAATTGAATTCTCCTTTACGATAAAATTGTGATCGACATCCTTGTCAAAAATTGTATCAATATGTGCAACGATTAAAATGGGTGGGTTGGACCCGGAACTTCCCCTTATTATTCCGATGGGATTTCTATAGCCGTCGGTTGTACATTCATCAATCTGACATTCGGCCAACCGGTCCATGATAATTCTTGTGCGTCTTTTTTCTTTAAATGTGGGAGAAGGGATCTGGCCGATTAAGACTATGTTAGCTATAATCGTCTCTTTTATGGATTCAATGGCATCTACGAATGACGATAGCTTATCAAGGTGGTTATTCATAATCACTCCCTTTCCAATAATATTGAATATACCAAAAAGCAGGAAAAGGTCAATATATCTTTATTTATATGGTTTTCTTTTGAGTTCTTTGTAATTTTGTGGTTGAAATAAAGGTCTAGAATAGGAGGTAGCCTTGAGAATTGCAATATCAGCCGATGGCCCAAATTTAGAATCAAAAGTAGGGCAAAGGTTCGGAACTTCAAAATACTTTGTTATCATTGATAAGGAAACAATGGCCTTTGAGTCGGTGCCGAATCCCGGCGCATCAAGCTTACATGGCGCAGGCGTAGAGGCTATTGTACTTGTTGTCAGTAAAAAAGTCGATACGGTTTTAACAGGATACTGCAGTCCTACCGCCATGAATCATCTCTTAAACAACGGTATAGAAATACTGACAGGTGTTGAGGGAAGTATATCCGAGGTCGTGGAGAAGTATAAAAAGGGTGAATTAATGGAAAATATGGGAGTTGAGCACAAAATTGAATCAGGGAGCAGTGAAATTAACAGGGTTGTTTTTATTCGCTCCCTTAAAAGCTCAGCCAGACAGTTTGTCAACATTCTGCCCACACTGTCAGGGGTTGTGTTGCTCATAGGGATGTTCAACACACTATTGTCAAAAGAGCTTTTATCCTCCGTTTTTTCGGGGAACGCAGCTCCGGACACCCTTTGGGGAGCATGTTTCGGCAGTATTTTTGCCGGAAATCCTGTTAACAGTTATATCATTGGGGGTGAGTTGCTGAAATATGGTATCAGCCTGTTCGCAGTTACGGCTATTATTATAACATGGGTGACTGTGGGTTTGGTACAAATGCCGGCTGAAATGGCAGCTCTGGGCAGAAGGTTTGCACTGGTAAGAAATATCGTTTCCTTTTTTATAGCCATAGCTATCTCAATTTTAACTGTAACGGTTTTGAACTTTATCATAGGGTGAATTAAAGTGAATGGTGAGAAATCACAGAGCATTACATGGAAAAAACGCGTGATTCGGTCGTTTATTTTTCCCTTTTTAGTACTGCTGATTTACGGGGTCCTTTTTGCTGTTATGCCTGAGAAAGCAATTGCAGCATTTAGTAGCAGCGAAAGGGTTTTACTTAACATAATTGTACCCCTTGGTTTTGTTTTCATCCTTTTGGTGGTTTTTAATATTTTTTTAAAGCCGGTAAATATCATAAAGTTTTTAGGAAAAGAATCCGGTATTAAGGGAATGGTGCTTTCTTCGGCAGCGGGGATCGTTTCTGTGGGGCCAGTTTATGCCTGGTATCCTTTGCTAAAGGAACTTCGGGAAAAAGGGGCAATGAACTTTCTTATTGCTGTTTTTATAAACAGCAGGGCTGTAAAGCCTTTTCTTTTGCCTGTGATGATTTCATATTTTGGTTTAAAATATGTGATAATACTGACAATCTTTACCATCGCAGGATCATTTGTTGCCGGGTACTTTACCGGCGCTCTTACCAAAGATTAACAAATTTTTTAACTACTCAGGTTCACAGTTCAAGGGTTCACGGTTCAAGGTTGAAAAGAGATGAAGATTGAACGATTTGAAGACATTGAGGCTTGGCAACTGGCGCGCGAGTTGACACAAAAAGTGTACAGACTGACGAAGAGTACATATCTTCCGGCGAATTTAAAGATACATATGAGCTGGCCAGACGAACCCGTGCTGTTGTTCGTGAATTCATCAACTATCTCAAAAAATATGAAGAGCACAAAGCAACTAACCGTGAACCGTGAACCCTGAACCTGAGTAGTTGCCAAACTTGACTACTTCTTATTAAAGTACTGCACAATCGCTTTGCACAACCCTGGTATTGTGAAAAATTCTGCAGTGATATGAACCTCAAAACCCAATTTCCGGGCTGTTTCTGAAGTTATGGGACCGATACTCGCAATGGTAACGCCTTGCAAAAGGGTTTTGAAGTTTTCGGAGGGCAAAAGCTCTTTGAAATTTTTTACCGTGGATGAACTCGTAAATGTTATAAGATCTATTTTTTTTTCTTCAAGTTGTTTTAAAATCAGATCAGCGTTATCGCGAACCTTTTCGGTACAGTATGCGGTAATTTCATCAACATCGGCCCCCATTTTTTTAAGCTCAACAGGAAGAACCGGTCTTGCTTCCCGGGCTCGGGGGAGGAGTATTTTTTTTCCGTTTATATCTTCTTTTTCAAAAGCCTGAGCAACAGATTCAGCTCTGTAGCTTTCAGGGATAATATCGCTGTTTAACCCGAAATCTAAAAGTTTTCTTGCAGTGGCAGGGCCTATGGTTACTGTTTGTATATTGTGCAAAACTCGTACATCCATACCTTTTGCAAAAAGCCTTTCAAAGAAGAATTTTACACCGTTTACACTTGTAAAGATCAGCCAGTCATAGGCATGAAGGTTTTCGATTGCCGAGTCAAGGGGCTTAAAGTCATCCGGTGGCTGCACATTAATGGTTGGGCATTCCAGACACTCGGCGCCAAGATCGGAGAGGAGCTTTACAAGGTCGCTCGCCTGTTCACGAGCCCTGGTTATCACGACTTTTTTCCCAAACAACGGCCGGTTCTCAAACCATTTCATTTTTTGCCTGAGTTTAACGACATCGCCGACAACAATTATCGCCGGCGCTTTCAGTCCGGCTTTGTTTATAATGCTTACAATCGTTTCAAGTGTTCCTGTGACAGTAACCTGTCTGGATGTTGTTCCCCAACGCACTACCGCTACCGGAGTTTTTGGAGACTTGCCATGGTGGATAAGCTGACGGGTAATATGTGGCAGGTTTTTTACACCCATAAGAAAAACAAGGGTGCCTATACCCTTTGATATGGATGCCCAGTCAATACCGGATTGGGTTTTTTCGGGATCTTCATGGCCTGTAATAAAGGCAAGGGTGGATGTGAATTTTCTATGGGTTAGGGGTATTCCGGCATAAGCCGGAGCTGCAATTGCAGAAGTTACTCCGGGAACGATTTCGAACTCAATATTATTATCTATAAGTACTTGTGCTTCTTCTCCACCCCGCCCGAAGATAAAGGGGTCCCCTCCTTTTAGCCGTGCGACCGTAGCCCCTGATTTCGCTTTTTCAACCAAAAGTTTGTTTATCCTGTCTTGAGACAGGGTGTGGTCCCCTCCTTTTTTCCCGACATAGATTATCTGTGCTTTTTTGGAGGCTTGTTTCAAAAGGGACGGGGATGCAAGGTAATCATAAATAATAACATCAGCTATGCCTATGCATTCCAGCCCCTTTACGGTTATCAGCCCCGGGTCACCGGGTCCTGCGCCGATTAAATAAACTTTACCAGTCATTTTTTATAAAATACCTGCTTGTAACATTTTAGCTATTTTAAAAGCCGTATTAAGTTGATCCGGTTTTAAACAGCCCCCGTCTTAAAACCGAATTACCTGAATGCTTATTTTAGTATATCTTACAATAGGCTAAATTAATTGAGGGGTCGGGGAGTTTCTCCACTAAAGCCTTTTTGATAAACCGTTAGCGCTTTACTGATTGAGACCGGTCCGTCCGAGGAATAAGCCAATAGCCCGTGCAAGCCTTAACAAATGAGAATAGTACTCTGTACACGCCCCCTATCTTTTGCGCGAAGCCGATACAGGCAGAGACGATCATCGCCGCCGTGAGAATCAGTCTACTGGGGCTGACTCAAATCTAATCTCAGCGAGATAGCTGCCGTACAAAAGTTCCCATATAATATTGTTAATGTTTGCACGGGCTATGGGCTTATTTCTCGGGCGGACAGAATAGAGATTGAAAAATTCCCCGACCCCTCAATTAATTACCTGATTTAAGTTTTTTCAATATTTCATCTGCGCCCATTGAAAGAAGTCGCTGTGCAAGCTGCACTCCGATTTTTTCCGATAACGCTTCGGATCCTGAACAGGTATCCTTAACAATGGTTTTTCCGTCTATATCTGCAACAAGTCCACATAGTGTGTAATTATTATCTTTTATTTCTCCATGTGCTGCAACAGGTATCTGACAACTTCCTTCCAGGTGATGTAAAAATGCACGTTCACCCATAACGATCGACCGTGTTTCCGGGTGATTCAGGCCTGAGACGATTTCATCAATTTCAGGGTCATTTTCTCTGATTTCAATACACAGAGCGCCCTGACCGACTGCCGGGAGCATAATATCATAATCAAGATACTCGGTTATCCTGTTTTCGAGATTAAGGCGTTTTACACCTGCTGCAGCCAGAACGATAGCATCCATATTGCCTGTTTCAAGTTTTTTAATGCGAGTGTTAAGATTCCCCCTTAAAGGGAGTATAACACAGTCCGGCTTTACATGGCGAAGCTGTGCGGCACGCCTTAAGCTGCTGGTGCCTATACGCGCCGAGGGGCCAAGCTCAGAGAGCCCAAGTCCTTTTTTTGAAATGAGAACATCCGAAGGAATTTCCCGCTCCGGTACCGGCCCGATGCACAAACCGTCAGGCAGGTCGGCGGGCATGTCTTTCATACTGTGAACGGCAAGATCGATGCGCCGATCCAAAAGTGCTTCTTCTATCTCTTTTACAAAAAGCCCTTTTCCTCCGACTTTAGCCAGGGGGACATCAAGGATTTTATCTCCTTTTGTCTTTATGACAACGATTTCAATGGAAAGGGAGGGGTGTATTCTTCTTAAGTTTGATTTAGTCCAGTTTGCCTGCCAGAGAGCGAGCTTGCTCCCTCTTGTTCCGATTCGGATATTGGATTTGCCCATCAGTGGCTACAGCTTGAACAACTGGTTGCCGAACACCCGTTGCAGGATGATGAAGAAGCGGATGAGGAAACCGTTTCTCCGCTGCTCCCCTTACTGACAAAGCCGCACGCAGACATCATTCGTAATACTTTTTTACTGCTGCATGATGGACAATCCGGCTTTTCAGATCCAAAGACAAGGTATTCAAAGTCATTATTGCAGTTTTCACAATGATATTCATAAATCGGCATTTTGATAACTCCTTATAATTTTGCCGCTATGGGGATGCTTTATAATTCCTTATGATATAGATTTAATAAACATGAATAACCTATACGTCAAGTATGATGATATTATTTTAGCTTTTCTATTATCCCGGCAGCAATAAGTGGGAGCATGATTTCATGGTGGCCTACAAGATTAAAACCCTGACCGCCTTTGGATGTGGGTCTGTTAACAACATTGGTCATGGGGCGGTAGTGCTTAATAAAATCCATATTAACGGTAGTGAAGTTTTCCAGGGTGTGGCCTAAATTCCTGACAATTGTTATTGCCTTTAAAAAAACTTCAGGGAGTATAACTGCAGAGCCGACATTTAAGTAAACCCCGCCTTCAAGTGTGGATGTGACGGACGCGAGGGTTCGAAAATCCCTGTGGGTCGCTCCACCTGCTTCTTTTGGATCAAAACCGGGGTGCATGTGAATGATGTCTGTTCCCATGGCAACGTGTATTGTGACGGGAATATCCAGATTTACGCCTGCAGCTAAAATGCTTTTGTCCTTTATGGGCAGATTCTGATCGATTATTGACTGTCCGACGGCTTCCCCCATGCCAATTGATTCGCGGCCTGCTTTTTTTATGGCATCACTTAAAAAAATACCGGTTTCATGGGACATTCCGAATGAACCGTTTCCGATGGAGGCTGCAACATCTTCCGATGTCCGGCCGGTCATGGCGACTTCGAGATCGTGGATAATACCGGCGCCGTTCATGGCAACGGCGGTGATAATTTTACGTTTCATAAGATCTATTACAACAGGATTCAATCCCACTTTTATAACGTGCGCACCCATGCCGAATAGAACGGTTTTTTTATTCTGAAAGGCGGTTACAATAGAAGATATGACAGCTTTTAAGTCTTTACCGGCAAGTATGTCGGGAAGCGAGTCGATAAAGTCTGAAAAACTGCATCCTTTGCTTGAAGTTTTGGCAAAATCAGCCGTACTCACCTTGCTCTTTCTTTTTGAAACAGGGTATGTTTTCAGGCGGCTTAGATCTATGGGTTTAAATTTATGCGGCATGGCTGCTTTCAAGAGACCTTTGCAAAACGGCACTTTTTGTCCGATTTCTGCGTCAGGCTCAAATTTTAATCCTCGAAATACTCCATGTATTCCTGTGGTTAAAATTTTCGCCTTCCTTGAACTCGAACAAAAATTACCATTTTTCAAAGGTCTCTTCAATTCCTACTAAATTTTTTTAATGTATCCTTTTGCGAAACAGGCAAAAAGGAGTATTCAGATGATCCGGCTTTATCTGAAGATTTAAAGTGCTGCAAACTCTTCCGGGAACAAAATACGGTCAACAAGATCGCATAAAATATGTCCCAGCGTAATATGGGTCTCTTGAATTCTTGCCGTTGTATCAGACTCAACCGACAATACCAGGTCGGCGCACGAGGCCAGTGTGCCACCTCGACCTGTCATGCCGATAGTAAAGATTCCGGTTTTTTTTGCAGTATCTATCGCTTTTATAATATTTTTTGAATTTCCGCTGGTGCTGATTCCTATGGCTATATCGTCTTTATTGCCTATGGCTGTTATTTGCTTGGAAAATATTTCGTCAAAATTATAATCGTTTCCAATGCTTGTTATTATAGATGTGTCCGTAGTCAAGGCGATGGCAGCAAGGGGTGGGCGTTCAATTTCAAAGCGGTTTACAAATTCCGCTGCAATGTGCTGGGCATCGGCAGCGCTGCCTCCGTTGCCGAAAATAAGAACTTTATGGCCGGAAGTAATACACCCGGCAATCATATCAGCACCTTTGACAAGGAGGTCAATATTTCTTTTTACGCAGTTGCTCTTAACATCAATACTTTCTTTAAGTATATTTAAAATGGCCTCTTTCATTTCATGACGCCTTGGCATGGGGGAGGTTTTGGATTTGTTCAATCTCTTGTGTCGATTCGTATCCAAGTTTTTGAGCAGCTTCAAATTCTTTTAATGCATCCTCGGTTCTGTTTGCCTTGTAGTAAAGTCGGCCGAGTCTGTTCCTGAAAAGACCGTTTTCCGGTGAGATGTCAACGCTCTGCCGGCAAAACAGAGTTGCAATTTCAAGATTTTCTCCCTGAGCATCAAATAACCAGCCCAGGGAAGAAAGGGAAGCAGCATCATTGGCATTTAGTTTTACCGCCTTTTGATATGCTGAGATTGCCTTATCAATCATGTCGAGAGCAGTATAACAATCACCCAGAATGGAAAAAGCAGATCCTGATTTTGGCTTGAGCTTAATTGCTTTTTCAATAAATTTTTTACCTTTGTCGGGTTGTTCCATTTCAAGATAAAGCTTTCCGGTTTGAAAGGCTACTTCAAAAATATTTTTGTCAATTTCGTATGCTTTAAGAAGGTATTCAAGAGCCTCTTTTTTGTTGCCTTTTAGCATATTTGCCATGCCGGCATTATAAGTGGCCATAACCTCATTGCCATTTAAGGAGATGGCTGCTTTAAATTCCTTGAGTGCTTTTTTATAATCGCAAAGCACGCCATGGCAAACGCCGAGACTGTTGTGAACATTTACATCAGATGGGTCGAATAAAAGTGCTGTATTTAATTCTTTTATGGCTCCTGCTATATCTCCTTTATCATACAGTTTGTCGCTGCTGATATTTAAACTCACCGCGTCAAAGGAGACAGTACTGTCAGGGCCGAAAAACTCAGCGTGGTCAAAGGCTTTACAGGCATTTCCGAGGATCCGGCGCTTCTTGAATTTAAAAGCGGGATAAGAGGCTATTCCTATTGTTACTGTTTCGTTGATGCGTTTGGAAAGATTTTGCTTCAATCTTTTGGCAAGTTTAAGGCAGTCATCTTCATTTTTATCAAGGAAAAAGCATCCAAAAAAATCGTGGGAGACAAGACCCCACATTCCGTTTTCCCTTTCACATATCTGATTTACTGTTTTTGCAACATCAATTTTTACAGTACTTACATATTCTTTTATTGGAACGCCTTTTTTATGCTCTGATTTATCAATTCCGATAACCATTGCGCTGAATATTGATGAAGATTGAAGCTTGACCATTGAATAATCTACAAATGAATCTTCGACCGGAATATCCTGGAATATTTTCGACAGTTCAGCTAAATCCTCGGATATTTTGAAGCCGGTTTTATCTTCTTTGGGCTTTGGATCCGTTTTTGAAAGGAGAAATTGTTTGTTTAAACTATGTCTGTGAAATAATTCTTCCGGTTTTTTTGTCATAATCGGATTCCTGATTAAGCCTGTTTCAACAAATTATTAAAAGCATCTACAATCAAGGGAAGCTCATCATCCTGTATTGTTCTTAGATCCATGATAAAAAAGTCTTCTTCTATCCTTCCTATTATGGGTGGAGAATTTTCACGCAAGAATTTTTCAACAACATTGACGGAAATTCCTTCAACCTGAACACCTAAACATTTGCTCGGAAGATCCAAAAGGGGGAGAGCTCCGCCACCGGCACGGGATGAAAGATTGATTAGTTTCATCTTCAAACGGCTATTCTCCATTTTTTCCAGCATATTATTTAACCGGCTTGCTTTTATTTCTATCTTATCAATGGGAAGCGTCAACATACGTAAGGTAGGGATGGATTTAACCGCTTTTTCTTCATCCCTGTAAAGCCTGAAGGTGCTTTCAAGGGCAGCAAGGGTCAACTTGTCGATACGAAGGGCTCTGGTGATTGGATTTTGCTTTATTTTATCAAGAATATCTTTTTTGCCGACTATGATTCCAGCCTGAGGTCCTCCAAGAAGTTTATCTCCACTGAAAGTAACAACATCGGCTCCGGTTGCAACAGATTCCTGTACAGTCGGCTCCTTTATCATCCCGTATTTTGAAAAGTCGACAAATGTTCCACTGCCGAGATCTTCCATAACCGGAATATGATATTTAGCTCCCAACTCAACAAGATCACCAAGGGAGACCTCGGCAGTAAAACCTACAACGCTGTAATTGCTCTTATGGACTTTCAACAAGAGACCGGTATCATTTTCTATCGCTTTTTCATAATCTTTGAGGTGGGTGCGGTTTGTAGTGCCGATTTCCTTTAAAATAGCACCGCTTTTGGCCATTACGTCCGGGATTCGAAATGAACCGCCGATTTCAACAAGTTCGCCCCTTGATACAATGACTTTTTGTTCTTTTGCGATTGTATCCAGGCATAAAAGAACCGCTCCTGCATTGTTGTTTACTACCATACCGGCTTCAGCGCCACTGATTTCACATAGAATGTCTTCAACGCAGCTATATCTTGAGCCGCGCTTTCCTTTTGCCAGGTCGAATTCGAGATTTGAATATCGTTTTGAGATAGTTATGAGATTTTCAACAGCAACGTCGGCAAGCAGAGACCGGCCAAGGTTCGTATGGACAATGACACCGGTGGCATTGATCGTTTTCAAAAGGTTCGGGGTCATTGCCCGGTGGGCTTGTTTTTTAACATTTTTAAGAATCTGCGTGTCTGACAGGCTGTTTTCGGTTATATACAAAGAGCCGTCAAGAATTCGGGTTCTGAGGTCTTCAACAACGGATCTTATCGAAGGGACCAGAACGGTTTTAGGGATATCATCAAAAAAGGATTCCGCCCGGGCAATTTCAAGGATATGGTCAACACCCGGCAGCATTCGTAAAAGAGTCTGCTTATTATTGTTTGAGTCCATTTTTCCTTTTTATTTGTGTGAATATGGGTGGTATTGTAAAAAACTTACATAACATTATATTGTAAATTTTTTCAATAGATATCTTTGAATAGATCAGGGTATACGTATTTGAAATGTAATAATATTCACATACAAAGTTTGTTAACCAGTTCTGCTAACCCATACCTACCCCATTCTTTTAACGCCGTTGGCAACCTCAAAATGATCACCTAATATAATAGATAGTGTCATCGCTGGCGACCGTCTTTTTGACCCCTTTTCAGAATTGACGGACTCGTAAAAAGTCCGATTTAGACGGTTTCGTAAAAAGTTCAAATTCCCCCGCTAAAAAGCAACGGGATAAAAAGGCGTGTCCCGCTAAAGCGGGATAATCACAAGAAGTACTTATCGTACGTTGAATGATTACGAAATGCAGCACAACGCAGAAAGAGAATCGCTGGGTCCATGTCCCCTGTTGCGGGTGATGAACCATTCTATTTTTTTGAATCTAAAATCTTCCGTATTTTTTGTGATAATTGTTTAATATCAAAAGGTTTTTGTAAAAAACCATCGCAGCCGCGTGCCAATATCCCGGTCGCTTTTTCATGAATACTATATCCGCTTGAAAGGAGAACCTTTATTTTTGGATCGATCTCTTTCAGTTGATCAAAGGTTTCTCCTCCACCCATATCAGGCATAATCATGTCCAGGATAACCAATTC
>DAOWEJ010000102.1 GCA_030638575.1 Deltaproteobacteria bacterium
ACCGATAATAAGAAAAACAGCTACTACAATATTTAATACGCTAAACAGCGTGTCTGACACGGGAACTACCCCGATTTCCTTTGCCAAAAAGTGCCCCTTGGTCGCAACCAGTAGCGGCGCAGAACCTGAGAAGCCGCCATGCCAAACAGCAAGTCCTGCATATCCAGCTGCACCCAAAAGAGGATAGTGCATAGGAAGTTTTTTTTCATAGCCGCGCAAAGCTACCTGTCTTGCCATTAATGCGCCTACAATAATTCCAAGGCCCCAATTGATATAAGCTGCGACAATAGCAACAAACGCTACAAGGAATGCTGCACCGGAGCCGGTTTTAGGAATATCGGCAAGCATATCGATAAATTTCCGAACCACTTTTGTCGTAGCAAGTGCATAGCCTGTAACCAGGATCATACACATCTGCATCGAAAATGTAAGAAGAGTCCAGAAGCCTTTATGCCAGTGTTTTGCCATGTCAAAGGGCCCGTTATCGGTAAATATAATTCCCAGGATTAGTGTTAGAAATGTTAATAAAATAGCAAATAGAAACGGATCGGGCATGTACTTTTCAGCCCAGCGGGAAAAATAATCCCCCATTTTTCGAATCATAATAACCTCCTTTTTTTCAAATTTTAACTTGCCTTCAGATTCATTCATCCACCCACCACTAATTTGAGCAAGAACCGGGCCAAAGACGCTTAAAAAACAAACTGAGTAATTCGGTTGAGTTGCGAAAACCTGGCATTGAAAAAAGCAGCTTTTCTGTAAAAAAAATAAACATACTGTTAAAAGATTATACAATAGGATTATAAGGATTCATACATGAGGTAAGGGGGCAGGGGTTCGGGTGAAATGCTTAAGAATTTATGAAAAAGATATTACTCTTTTTTTATCTCGTATTCTTCAATTTTATACAAAAGTGCCTGACGGCTCATCTGCAATTTTCTTGCAGTTCGGGCCTTGTTCCATCCATTTCTATTTAAAGCTTTATTTAGCACTTTTTTTTCAACTTCGTGAAGGATTTGTCGAAGAGGTTTATCTTCGAAATAGAGAATTTCCACTTCATGCCTGGAAAAAGGTGTTGAATCCAACAGGAGGTTTTCAGGAAGCAGGATTGTGCCGCTACCTAACACCATGGCTCTCTCAATGGCATTTTCAAGCTCTCGAACATTGCCCGGATAGTCATATGCCATGAGAAAACGCATTGCTTCCAAAGATATATGATTAAATTTCTTGTTCATTTCTTCATTATATTTATTAAGAAAGTATTCTGCCAAAAGAGGAATATCTTCCTTACGTTCCCGCAGGGGAGGCAAAAAAATAGAGACCACACTCAGCCTGTAAAACATGTCTTTTCGAAAATCTCTTGATTTGATAAGCTTTTTTAGATTCCTGTTCGTTGCAGCGATAATTCTTACATCAGCTTTTATAGACTCAAGTCCTCCGACCCGTTCAAACTCTTTTTCCTGAATTATTCTCAACAGTTTAACCTGAAGATTTGGGCTCATCTCGCTAATTTCATCCAGGAAAATAGTTCCCCCGGATGCATATTCAAATTTTCCCGTTTTCATTTCTACCGCCCCTGTAAAAGCTCCCTTTTCATGTCCAAAAATTTCACTTTCCAGCAGGTTTTCAGGAAGGGCACCGCAGTTAACCTTAACGAATTTAGCATTTTTACGGTGACTGTTGTAGTGAATTGCTTTGGCAACCAGTTCTTTGCCGGTACCGCTTTCTCCATGTATCAACACATTTGAATTGCTGTCTGCTACTTTACCGATAATCTTGTATACCTCTTTCATTTTTTCTGATTTGCCGATAATGTTGTTAATGGAAAATATATTTTGGATTTCATACCTGAGTTCTTGTATTTCTTCTGTTAATTTATTTATTTCTAATGCTCTTTTAACAGTAACCTTGATTTCCGAAATATCAAAAGGCTTGGAAATATAATTATAAGCCCCCATTTTCATAGCTTCCACCGCCGTGTCTATACTGACAAAAGCAGTCATCATAATAACGGTGACTTTGGGATAATTTTCTCGTATAATATGAAAGGCCTCTATTCCATCCATCCCGGGCATGCGGATATCCATCATCACCAGGTCAAAGGATGACTCTGTTAACATCTCTAATGCCTTTTTTGCGTTCTCTGCTGCCTTAACATTGTATCCTTCTTTTGTTAAAACCTCAAAAAGAAGCCTTCTAACATTCTCTTCATCATCAACAACAAGTATTTGCTTATTATGCATCAGCCCAATAAATCTCTTTTAAAAAATTAGCCTGCTATTATATACCATAATATACTGTAAATGTTGCTCCATACCCAGGCTGGCTTTCCACCCCAATATGCCCACCATGCATTTCTACAATTTTTTGCACAACAGCCAAACCAAGTCCTGTCCCTTTATCTTTTGTTGTAAAGAATGGATCAAAAAGCCTTTCCATATCTCTTTCTTCAATTCCATTACCGGTATCATGGATCGCAACTTTTACGAATTTTCCATTTTTACTAATGTCTGTCTCAATGGTAATTTTCCCTTCAGCTTCAATAGCCTGTGTACTATTTATTATTAAATTTAAAAATACCTGTTTAACCTGTTCTTCATCTATGTGGATAATCGGGAGATCATAATTATATTTTTTCTTAATATGAATCTTCGGTGTAACAGCCTCGAAGTTTAGAAGTAAAAGAGTATTATCAATAACGTTATTAATGTCCGTAACAACCCTTTGGAGACTGGAAGATCCTGCATAATCCAAAAGTTCATTGATAATCTTATTTAACCTGTCTACCTCCTTTACTACAATTTGAATATATTCCAATTTCTTATCATTATCTTTTAAACCCTCGCCAATTAACTGAACAAAACCTTTTACAGAAGTCAAAGGGTTTCGGATTTCATGGGCAACCCCGGCAGCTATTTCTCCAATAGCTGCCAACCTGTGCGCCCTTTGTAACTGTTCCTCCAGCTTCTTCCTTTTAGCAAGAGAAGCAGCCATCTCATTAATTGCAAAAACAATTTCTCCGACTTCTCCTTTCATAGGAGAAATGCGGTAGTTAAAATCTTCCTGGATTCTATTTAAGCCGTTTTTGATGACATTCGCTCTGGATGCCAGGTAACTCGAAACAAGCGCTGCACCGGTAGTAGAGACAGTTAATGAAGCAGCCAAAACAATTACTGCTATTAGTACCAAATCAAAAATTTTTGAATCTATAAGTTTTTTTTCAATTCCCAAATGAATTGTGCCTACCATTTCATCCGTTTTGATGATTGGAACTATTAATTCGTAATAATCGGCAACAGAGACAGTTTGTTTGGAAAAATTATTACTAAATAAAAAATCAGCGTAAATATTCGTTTCCAGCTTTTTACCAGCTCTTTTTTCATCGCTGTGATATAATATAGTATTTTCTTTATCAGCAATAAAACAGTAACTAACTCCGTCCGTGCTGTCTACGACACCACTTATATAAGTACTCATCCATGAAAAACTGTTTAAAGAAAATACTTGCAGGTTTTTATTTACTACCCTTCTTACATTATTAACTACAGCAAATGATTTTTCCTCTAATAATTCTTTATAACTTGAATGTACCGATTTTAATAAAATGATATTCGAAACAGAAATAGCAAGAACTGCAAAAATTAACGCAGGGGCTGTTGCTGCAAAAATTTTTATTTTAAGATGGCTTGTTTTTTTCATCTATAATTTACTGATTCACTATTTATCCTGAATTAAAATTTTAGCATAAAATACATCAATAAAAATTATCCATCGATTATCGTGGTATTTATAGCTATCGAATTATTCTGTCAGCCTTATCAATTAAGTTTGGATCAAACCCAACTCCCAAATCCTTTGCCTTTTTTAAATTAAGTTCTATTAAATATTCTGTTGGTTCTACAGGAGGTATATTCCCCGCTTTTTCGCCTTTTATTATTTTATCTATCATTTTTGCCTGTTTTAAACTCAGTAGAGAATGGTTGGTTAAAATTCCGCCTATAGCGCCTTCGTCTAGTTGATTGGCAGTAATTGAAATTACAGGTTTACCAAATTCATTCAGCAATCTTTTGAAATTTATTGAATCAGCGCCCAGGTGGTCAAGGCTGTACCACCCGAATGCAAGGTCCGGATTCGTTTCCTTCAGCTTTTTTATCAATAGCTTATAACTTGGGTTATTTTGTGCGTAATCGAAATAATTTATGTAGATAAACTTCCATCGTTCATACTGATCTAAAGATTTTAAATTCTTCATGTATGTAAAATCTTGCAATACCTGGCCGGAGTATATAAATGCGATTGATCTATATCTGTTTACATCCGGAAACATCTTTCGAATAAGTTCAAGCCTCTTTTTTACAGGAACAGCATAACTTATTCCGGTTATATTATGACCTGTAGGCTTCCCAAAGGCCTCAATCAAGCCGTGTTTCACCGGATAGGTTACGCCTGCAAAAACCATGGGTATGTCAGTATGTTCTAATATCTGCCAGGTTGGAACACTTGCCTGCGTCCCAATAGTGGCTATTATATCAGGTTTTAAAGTCAATATTTCTTTAACGGATACTGCGGTTTCAGCAAAATCCTCAACTGTAGATTTCACGATTTTACTCGGCAAATAAATAATGGTTTTTCCTTCGATATACCCTAGATGCTTTAAACTTTTCTTTAATTCTTTCTCCTGTTCAATCGCATACGGAGGCTTTGTACGAAATATTGCTATTTTCCATATTTTTTTTGACGTCTGACAATAATTTGTCGAATTAAGACCGAACGAAATGACAGATATAGTGGAAAAGAATATAATAGCTGGTATTATTTTTTTAAATCGAAACATAATAAATAGTTGAGCTCAAACAAAGAGCCGCCTTTAAAACTTAGATCACTTGAATGCTCCTCCAAGCGTGTTTTTTCAGAGAGTTGAGTTAATACAAAAAATTTATAATACTCTTCATAAATTCATCAGGTTTTTCAATTGCCATCATATGCCCGCCTTCTTCAATTATTGCCAGCTTTGCCCCAGGAATATGATTATATAAATATTTACCATATTTTATTGGTGTAAGCTTGTCCTCAGTGCCTGAGA
Source organism: Deltaproteobacteria bacterium (assembly GCA_030638575.1). Lineage (GTDB taxonomy): Bacteria > Desulfobacterota > Desulfobacteria > Desulfobacterales > JAUWMJ01 > JAUWMJ01. Next base: position 5,084 of record DAOWEJ010000102.1, read on the forward strand.
CAACCAGGGTCGGAATAGATATTTCACCGGCACGCCCAGCTATATCAAATTCATTACAAGCACTGTAATCACCAAGAATTACATCAGGATCGGTTTTTGCAAATCCCTCCCCTACTGTTTTGATAAGTGATTCAGATGCAGTCGACCCAAAAGCCCATTTGCAAATCAAGTCAATCGTGCCCTTAAAATCGGATATAAGCCCTTCAAGAATGGCTGGAGAAACACGCAAACGAACCCCCGTACCTACCAACACAATACGGGAAAGCCAGCTTGGAAAACGCAAAGCAAGGCGCTGGACAATAGCACCGCCAAGTGAATGGCCAAACAATATAACATCCTTTAAATTCATCCGTGATACAAATGCTTCTATAAAATCAGCATACTCATCAACGCTTTTACGGCTGTAACCGGATGACCGGCCATGGCCCGGAAGATCAATGGCATATACATTGGCCTTCGGAAAATTTCGTAACCTTTCCGGCCAATGTAAGTTGTCACCGCCTGATCCATGAACCAGTAGCAAAGACATTTTTTGCTTAGAGACATTAGATGAGCTAATGGAATAAAATATTTTTTCTTTTTTAACGTCTATAAACGGCATAAAATTTCCCTGTCTTTAATTAAAAAGTCTGTAACATTTTAGCGTCATGAAAAACCGCATTCAGGTAATCTAAATTTTATTTTTTAAAAAACATGTATACAGCAAGCCCTATAAGGATCAATGCAAAAATTTTTTTAAAATTTGCGGTTGAAATATGCTCAACAAGGCGCGCTCCTATCTGGGCTCCGACAATTCCGCCCAGACCAAGAAGTATCCCTGTTTGATAGTCCACATTGGCCAATTTATTATGAGCAATAAGTGCTGATATGGATATGATCAAAATGGCAAGAAAGGATGTGCCCACAGCCTTTTGTGCAGAATATCCTAAAAAGAGAAGGAGTGGAACCATGAGAAATCCACCGCCCAAGCCTGAAAATGATGCTCCAATACCGACTAAAATTCCACTTGCGATAATTATTAGCATGTTTGCGTTTACCGCCATTCGTTCCTCCTTAATTTTGATGGCGTCGTCAAAAGTCTCATCTACTGCGTTGTAGCAGTTTTTCAGGAACTCGACATACTATATCGTATAGTCTCGTCCCTGAAAAACCACTACGCCTTGTATATGAGCCTTTTTACTTAGCCATCCGGCGCTTATTCAAAGACCTTTTACGAAACTATCATTTTTCAGATAAATACAACAAAGAAAGCAATTCCGCAACAGGGTTAATTCTTATTCTTATTGTTTATGTTCCTCTTGACCAAACAAACAGAATAAATTATAAGCTTATTTAAAAAAATAAATATTCTTCAGGGGAATTGTTCTAATATGGGAATTCAAGAAAGAAAAGAACGAGAAAAAGAAAGAAGACGGCAGCAGATTATTGTTGCAGCAAAAAAGGTGTTTTCTGATAAAGGATTTAACAGAGCAACAATGGATGATATTGCAAATGAGGCGGAACTTAGCCCGGGGACCCTATATCTTTATTTTAAAAATAAAGAGGAGTTATACGCTTCTCTTTCGATAAGAATACTTCAGTATCTTAATATAAGGGTTGAACAGATATCTGGAGCAAAAGAATTGCAGCCGGATCAAAAATTAGATGCTATGATAGAAGCCATGTTTGATGTTTATGAGTTTGATCCTTTAGTTATCATTAATATGTTCCATCTTCAATCGAGCGAAACCTTGAAAAATCTGTCGCCCCAGGTAATGGATGAAATAAAAGATTTATCCCGCAAATCGATTGGAGGTATATCAAAGATATTTGCCGAAGGAGCAAAAAAGGGTATTTTTATTAAGCGTCATCCTGTTGCCCTTTCCGACACATTCTGGGCTTTTTTCTCAGGCATTATTCTATGGTCGACAAGTAAAAAAATAATTAATAAGGATAAGGATTACCTGAAAAAGACACTTGGGATCGGATTTGAAATTTTCCGCCAGGGTATAAAAATCAAAAGTCGATCATAGTTTCCGAGTTCTATCTATTTTGAGGAAGGAATTGGTAAGGAAAAAGTCCGGCTTTCAGGCAAACAAGATACTCGTCATATCCGGCGGCCATTTTATACATGACGTTTTTTCAAGTTTCCTTGCAGTATTTTTACCACTTCTAATCAGTAAATTTGAGCTATCCATGGTACTGGCCGGTTTTTTAACGGTTTTCATTCGTCTCCCCTCCATCTTTAATCCGGTAATAGGTATATTCTCTGATCGAGTGGATATGCGTTATCTCGCTATCTTCGCCCCTGCTATAACCGCTATCGCAATGAGCCTGTTAGGTGCTGCACCGAGCTATTTCGCCCTGTGTTTCTTTTTACTTATCGCAGGTATAAGTGCTGCGGCCTTTCATGTCCTCGGACCAGTCATGATCGCACGGATATCCGGAGTAAATCTCGGCAGAGGAATGAGCTTCTGGATGACCGCAGGTGAACTGGCAAGGACTGCAGGACCGCTTTTTGCGGTGTGGTTAGTCTCTTTTTTGGGATTTGACCAAATTTACCCGGCCATGATTATAGGAATCTTTGCGTCCATTATTCTCTTAATATGTCTGAAAGATGCGGCCCCGGCTTCAGGGACGCCGCCAAGAGATAGTCTTGTAAGGGCATTGAAACATCTTGGTTATATTATGGTGCCCTTGACGGGAATTATGATTTCTCGCGGCTTTATGGTTGCAACACTTATTGCGTTTCTTCCGACCTACATGGTCGATTTAGGAAAGAGTCTATGGTTTGGAGGATTAACTCTAGCCGTTCTTGAATGTTCGGGCGCTGCCGGAACCTTTTTGGGTGGTACGCTTAGCGACAAAGTGGGTCGACAGAGAATACTCTTTGCAGCTATGCCGGCATCTTCTATTCTCATGCTTGTCTTTGTATATTCCCCTGACTGGATGATGTTTCCTGTAGTTTTATTTTTAGGATTTTGCCTCTTTGCTGTCACGCCTGTAAATCTGGCCATTGTTCAGGAAAATTCCGGAGGTCACAGGGGAACGGCAAATGGCCTGTATATGGGTATAAGTTTTTTAACAACTGCCGTAATTACTGTTTTCGTGGGATGGCTGGCAGATTTGTTTGGCCTGAAAACTGCATTTACTATTAGTGCTTTGTTAGGACTGGCAGGATTCCCGATAATATTTTTTCTTCCCGAAGTCGCAAAACCGGTCTCCGTCGAAAATGAGACCTAAAAGTTTTTCTCCGCTTCATACCTGTAAAATACACATTACACCTCCTATTCCACGCTTTGTCGTATTTTGATTGCATGATTTTTTTTCACGGTTTAGATTCTAATGAACTTGAAAAAAGGTATTAATTTAGCTTATTGAAAAATATGCGCAAATGAGTATTCAGGTGATCCGGTTTTAAGGCGGGTCGCTGTTTGAAGGTATTAGTAAGCGTTAAGAAAGAACAACAAATAAGCACATTTTATATGTAAGGCAAAGAATATGTTCGTTTAGCAAGCTTTTTATAAAAGGATTGCTCCTGTTCTTTCTTTACGATTACTTATGCCTGAGTTCGACACGCCTTAAAACCGGATTATCTGAATACGGCTTTTTAAAAAGGTAAAATGTTACGAAAAAAGAAAATCTTGCAAAATATAGCATTATCTATGATAATTATTTGAAATGGTACCAAAAATTACCCCCAAATACGCTTTTAAATGTCTTTCATATACCGCAGTATTTAACACTGTCATTGCCATATTCCTGACAGTTATAAATTACGGGGGCGGTCTCTTTTCTAACTTTGTATTTTCCCAGTGCATCGGCCTCTCTATTTGTTCATGTACGCTGCTTCTTCATCGCCTGATAAGAAATGATCGCCCTATTTTCCAGCTTTTCGTAGCCATAGGAGGCATCGCTTCAGGTGCAGCATTCGGAATCATGCTGGCTTTGCTCCTGTCCGGTATAGATATATCGATATATTTTGCAGAATATGGCGTAATCAGGTCTATTTTTTTAGGCCTGATTTTTGGGTCGGTAATCATTTACTTTTTTATATCACGGGAAAGACTTTCCGAATCAAAAACTTTGCTGCAGGAAGAAAGAATAAAAAGGCTTTTCAGCGAAAAAAAGTTTGTCGAAACTGAGCTAAGACTTCTCCAGGCCCAAATTGAACCCCACTTTTTATTCAACACCCTGTCAAACGTTCTAAGCCTTCTCGACACCGACCCTGCCAGGGGAAAATCGATGTTGCAGGATCTTACACAGTACTTGAGAATGTCCCTTTCCAGAACAAGAGAAAAGGTTACTACCATCGGCCAGGAAATAGAGATGATACAGGCTTATATCAACATCTTTAAGGTCAGGATGGGAGACAGGTTGCATTACAAAATAGATATTCCTGATAATATCAAGGATCTTTCTTTCCCACCGATGATGATTCAGCCACTTGTAGAAAATGCCATTAAGCACGGTCTGGAACCAAAAATCGAGGGGGGAGAGATATCGATAGAAGTCGATATGCCAGAAGATATTCTCCGTGTTAAGATCTCTGATACCGGTCTTGGCTTCAAGGGCGAAAGCGGCCTTGGTGTTGGTCTGTCCAACATAAGGGAACGGCTGCAATCCCTGTACGACGATAATGCACGGCTGACCCTGAAAGAAAACCTGCCTTCAGGCCTGAAAGCAATTATTGAGGTGCCCCTTGTCACCAACTAAGGCTATCATTGCTGATGATGAAAAAGAGTTGAGGACTCATTTGAATTCGCTGCTGTCTGAAGTCTGGCCTGATCTCGACCTATGTGGTGAGGCAGAAAACGGAAGGGAAGCCCTGGAGTTGATAGAAAGATATAAGCCGGATATCGCATTTCTAGACATCCAAATGCCGGGGCTTTCCGGCATGGAAGTAGCAAGGAGGATAGCAGGAAACTGCAGGGTCGTTTTCATCACTGCTTATGACCAGTATGCCATAGAGGCATTTGAAAACGAAGCTATTGACTACATTTTAAAACCGGTGGCCAAAGGCAGGCTGAAAAAGACCGTTAAAAGGCTTAAAGATCAGATTGCGACTTCAACCGGACCACCATCGGATCTTTCAAAAATCGTTGAAAGATTGATAAGTGTCCTGCCTGACAAAGAGATCTCCGAATATCTTTTGTGGATACGCGCATTGCATGGGGATAGTATCCGGCTGATCCCTGTGGAGGATGTCTGCTATTTCAAGGCAAGTGATAAATACACGATGGTTATAACAAAAACAGGGGAATCGCTCATAAAAAAGCCTATCAAGGAACTTGCCGGTGAACTGGATCCTGATACTTTCTGGCGTATCCACCGCAGCACTATCGTCAATGCCACCTGCATTGATAAAGTCAGCCGTTCTTTAACCGGCCGATTTATAATTAAGCTAAAAAATCCTCCTGAAACACTGACGGTAAGCAGGACTTACTCTCACATTTTCAGGCAGATGTAGCTAATAGTTCATCAATAGTTAATTGAGGGGTCGAGGAATTTCTTCCCAAAGGCCATTTTTCTGAACCCTTATGGCTTCTTTGATTATCAGCGGTCCGTCTGAGGAATAACCCTATAGCCCGTGCGATCTTTAACAGATGAGACCAGTGCCTCGCAGCCGCCCCCTATCCTTTGCGTAAAGCCCATACAGGCAGAGACGATCATTGCCGCCGTGGGAATCTGTCTACTGGGGCTGGCTCAAATCTAATCTCAGCGAGATAGCTGCCGCAGGTCAATCACCTGATAATATTGTTAAGGATCGCACGGGCTATAGGGTTGTTCCTCAGACGGAAAGAGCAGAGATTGAAAAACTCCCCGACCGCTCAGTTAATTAGTATCTGTACTAAAAGACATGTTCAGGCAAAATCATGGAATATCGGGTCGCCCCTTACAATTTAGGTTGATATCGGCTTTCAGAAAAAATTTTTAAGCCCCTACCACTTCCAAAAGTAACATTATTTTAAAAATGCATTTACCCTGATGAAAATAGTCGAGCTATCTCATCAACTTCAAAACAGGGCCACTTGACAGGAGCATTCTTGCTAAAAGCTTCGATGCCATGTCCTTTTTCCATTACCTTGCCGATACATGTTACATCTATATCAGCCTTTCGAATTTGTATAATGAGGTCTTTGTAATCTTCCTTCCCGCAGCAAATTAAAAGGCTACCGGAACCGATAAGTCCGAGGGGATTGATATTTAGCAGCCGACAAATCTTTTCCGTCTGGGGAAAAATCTGAATTTTGTCCATATCTATTCTGATCCTGTGACCACCTGCAATACTCAATTCATCGATCGCTGTAACCAGGCCTCCTTCGGTTACATCATGCATGGCGTTAACTACGCCTGAATCAGCTGAAATTCTAGCTTCTTCCAAAATACTGATGCTGGAAAGAAACTGCCTGCAATCTTTAATTTCAGCTTCTGTCACCCCCAGGTTTTGCAATCTGTCTTTAAATTCCCTGGCAATAATTGCAGTCCCTTCCACGGCAACCCTCTTTGTAAGCAAAACTCTATCCCCTGGCTTCATATTTTGTTTATCGATTAAGCCTTGTTTTGTAACAGTCCCTGCTATCATTCCTGTAATCACCGGTCTTGTCACCGCATCGGTAATTTCAGTATGGCCCCCGCACAAAGTTATTCCCAGTTTCCTGCACACCATAGAGAGTTCATGCATTACATTATAAACCGAAGATGCACTGGTACCGCAGGGAAACAAAAGAGTAGTAAGCATCCATCTGGGAGTAGCCCCTGAAGTAGCAATATCATTGGCATTTATTATTACAGCGTATTGACCTATGGAGTCGGTAGCAAAAGTAATGGGATCTGATTTTAAGACCAGAACTTCCTCTTTATCCACATCTGTGGCTGTTATATCTTCACCCACACCCGGTTTGATAAGTAATGATTGGTCAGCGAAATCAAACTGCTTTAGGAATTGTTTTAGAATATCATTCGGAAGTTTGCCGGCAGGAAGGGGCAATCTAAGACGTACAATATTTTCAAGTTCCTTTAAGTGGGAAATAGTATAATCACTTTCTATATCTAAAAAATTAGAACCGGGTTTGTTATCTAGAAAAACTGTAATCGCCCCTGCACTCTTCCCTGCCTGGATGTCAAAAAGATAATCTCCAACCATTATCAACTCTTTCACATCAACGCCCAGCTTTTGTGCTGCAAGGATAACTCCGTCACCATCAGGCTTTGGCTTCACAGGTTCTTCCCTTGTTATAATTACGCGAAAATCAGAAAATTTGATATTATTAAAATTGTCAAAGGATCGCTGGATGGATTTATTACTGTTACGGCTAATTATTCCCAACTTAAGGCCCTTTGATCGTAGATACATGATTAACTCTTCTGCCCCATGGTTAGGTTCTGAACGGACCGCAGCCTCAATTTCAAACTCTTCAAGCTCAGACATTGCTTTTTCCCTCTTGCTGCGGTCGGGAATGCTTTCAATAAACTCCAGAATAAAGCTTTTAGCAGGACAGCCCATAGCCTGCTTAATAATATTTAAATCCAGAGAACCAGGCTTTGTAAGGGTTCCGTCAAAATCAAAAAGTACAGCTTTTACATAAGACGGCTTATTCATCATTTTTTAAATCCTTTTTTTACGAAATCATCAACATTTTATTGTAACTGAAGGAAGATAAAAATAAAAGAGCTTTGACAACTTACCGGATTATCTTTATCATCATAACCTGTCGGTTTAAATCTTTATCTCTCCCATCGACATAAACAGATTTAATAGCATATATTGTGTAAGAAAAAATTATATTTCTTCAAATACAGGCGGTAAATTATTTATAATGAAGATTTTACTTATATATCCTTATTGCCTTGAGGACCGGATTAACACGGAAGATATCTCCGTTGTTCCGCAGGGCGTTTATTATATCGGTGCCATCCTTAAAGAGAATCATTATGACGTTGAGATTCTAAACTGGCACAATATCAACAAAACACCTGAAAAAATAAGGGATATCCTGATTGAGAAAAAGCCTGATATCATAGGCTTTTCCATACTCCATGCAAACCGATGGGGCGGTATAGAAATTTCCGGAATAGCCAGACAAATAGACCCAAATGTTAAGATTGTATTTGGAGGAATCGGAGCAACCTTTTTATGGGAACATTTTTTGACCAATTTTCAGGAAATCGACTATGTAGTCATTGGCGAAGGAGAATACTCTTTTTTAAACTTAGTTGGTTGCATCAAGGAAAATGACAGGAAATGCATTGAAGAAATAAGGGGAATAGCTTTCAGGAAAGACGGTAAAGCCGTGAGGACTAAAGATGCCGAACCTTTAAGAAATCTTGACAAATTGCCCACACCTGCAAAATATTTTAATTTCCAGCACCTGTCATTAACCAGAGGGTGTCCAGGAAAATGTACATTTTGCGGGTCACCCCGTTTCTGGGGGGCTAAAGTAAGGTTTCATTCTTCTGATTACTTTGTCCATCAGATCGAGCTTCTTTACAAAAAGGGAATTACATTTTTTTACTTTTCGGATGACACTTTTACCATAAGTAAAAAGCGTGTAATTGAAATTTGTCAAAAAATCCTGGGAAAAAACCTTAAAATAGTATGGGTGGCGATATCCCAGGTCAACAACGTAAGTGAAGAAGTCATCTTCTGGATGAAAAGAGCTGGCTGCATTCAAATAAGTTATGGAGTGGAAAGTGGGTCTGAAAAAATAAGAAATTCTCTCAACAAAAACATAAGCACCGATAATATAAAAAAGGCTTTTTCAACTACATTAAAATACGGCATTTTAGCCCGCGCATATTTTATCTATGGCTGTCCGGAAGAAACCATGGAAACTATTGGGGAAACTATCGAGCTTATTCATAGGATCAAACCCCTTAGCACTATCTTTTACATCCTTGATATCTTTCCGGGAACCACGCTTTACGAAGAGTATAAAAGAAAATTTAAGGTAACTGATGATATCTGGCTTAATCGGATCGAAGATATCATGTATTTTGAAACCGATCCGAAATTACCTGAAAATTTGATACTAGAATTTGGAAAAAAACTTAGAGTCACATATTATGAAATGCTTCCTGAATTTGTCGATTCGATTTCCCTTATCGACAAAAAGGAGCTGTATCCGATGCATTCCGATTTTTTATCAAGGCTGGCAATGACATTTGACCACGGCGACTATTCCAGGATAGAATCCATAAAAAAGAAAGATAAAATTGCAGAAAAGCTATATAAAAAATCACTAAAATATCACCCTGACCAACGCGCCTACATCGGATTAGGAATTGCGAAGCAAAAAACTAAAGGATACGAGCAATCGATAAAAATACTTGCAAAAGGCCTTAAGTATTTTCCGAATAACCAGCAGTTAAACCTTTGTATAGGGATAAGTCATATGAATTTGGGAGAGTACAAAAAAGCACTTTCATTCCTCACGCCATTTCAGGAATCAAAAGAAGTGCTTCCCTTTATTGAGAATTGCTATAAAGCATTAAACAATTTCAAATCGAAGTAATAAAGACATCAGGCATGGGCTTTCACCTGCTCGCGGTGGCAATAAAACAACCGCCATCCACACCGCCATCCACACCGATATCGCTACTGCCACTATCTAACGTGCTTACTTCGTTAGAATAACCGCTCTCATTATATGGTTCTTCATCGTCATAGGCAGTAACAACAAGAAAATAGTCTTCGTTATCGTCTAAGCCTGTAAGTAAGAATTCAGGGTTATCCGGGTTTACATAATTTGGATCACTCGGATCATCAATTGTTAAAGAAATTGGTGAAGAGCCCTGATAAATATCTGTACCGTCATATGGTGCACCGGAAAAACCGCTTTTGTAATATATTTTATATCCTGCAAGATCAGGCTCTGTGTTTGGGGCCCACCTAAGCGTAATATCCGCAGTATAGCCTAAATTCTGAAAACAAAAAACCAAAGCAGATAAGATTAATGTAACCTTCCAATTCGAAAAAATGTCTAATACCCTTCTCATTGTATCACCTTGAGACCTTTGAAAAATGTTCAATTTCGAAGTCTGCGCTTATCTGGCATAGTTCAAGGCGAACGAAATTTTTAACCGGAGGTCCGCCTGAGGCGGATTGAGGATAGCGCTAAAGCTTCACTAAAGTGCCAAAAATTGAGTCCAACGCAGAAATCTGCCAGATAAGTGGAGACCTCGAAAGGGAACGTTTTGCAAAGGTCTCACCTTGTCTCTTTGGTTCTTTCTGCTGTCTTTTTGCCTATAAAACGCAACGATTTGTTTTCGTATAAGTATTAAATTAAAAAATCAAGCTTAAAAAAATATAAAATTCATGCAAAAATAGACCGGTTTTAAGATAAATAAAAAATACAGACAGTTAAATCGGTGCTCGTATGTAATAAAAATTTATAAGCCTTCATCCTCATTCATTCCCTTATTTTCGCCTCCTATCTTCTCAGCTTCTATGCTTTATATAGAGTACCTGTATCCTTATTCTCATTTTAAAAAGTTACACAAAATTCTTGACATTATGGTTATACCTCGTTAATAAATTGGTATAACTTGTCTGAGTAGGAAAAAATATATGCGTGAAATTACAAAAGAACCAATTACGATGAAGGTCTTCCCAAAAGGTCAGGTTGTCATTCCCATTGCCTTAAGGAAAAAATATAACATAAATATTGGAGATCAGATTGATGTAATTCCGGAATCAAATGGAATCCTTTTAAAACCT
>DAOWEJ010000009.1 GCA_030638575.1 Deltaproteobacteria bacterium
AAAAGAGGAAACAGATAAATGAAAGACGAAAGAGGCGTTTATTATTACCCTAACATTCAAAATAAAAAAGTTCGCATGTATGTTCGTAAACTCGAAGGAGAGATTTGTTTCAGGCTCTTAAATTCGGATGATCCAGGGCTCTGGGAAGAACATGGTTGGGTTCCTTACGAAGCCATTAAACAGGCAGCCTCCATGCATAAAAACAAAAACTTCGATCCAAACCAGGCCTACGACTTAGATGTGGCAAAAGTCCTCCTTGAAGAAGAGTGAATATTATCCTTATAAATAATTTAAGGCTTTCTAATGTTCCGCCGAAACTTATGGCAACACTGACTGAAAGACTGGAATTCGCTAATCCAAAATGGATAGAGAACGCCAGGATGAGCCGGTGGAACAGAGGTACGCCCAAAACACTTAAGTTTTACGATAAAATAAGGGGCAACGGCTTGTGGATTCCGCGGGGATATATGCGGCAGCTTATTCTCCTTTGCAGACGCCACCAGATAAATTGCCGGATTGAAGATAAGAGACGAATCTTAAAAAAAGTCGAATTTTCATTCACCGGCCGGCTTAAGCCATTTCAGCAAAAGGCTGTTGACAGGATGCTGTCTAAAGAGTTCGGAACCTTGAGTTCTCCCACCGGCTCAGGGAAAACCATAATGGCACTGTATATCATTTCAAAGCGCAATCAACCTGCGCTGATAGTGGTTCATACAAGAGAATTAGCTGTTCAATGGATTGAGAGAATTGAGACTTTTTTAAAAATTCCAGCCATAGAGGTGGGCTTTATTGGCGGAGGCAAAAAGAAAATAGGAAAAAAAATCACGGTTGCCCTGGTCCAGTCTCTTTATAAATGTGCTTCTGAAGTCTCGCAGCATATTGGAAATCTTGTTGTTGATGAGTGCCACAGGGCGCCAAGCCGTACATTTACGGAAGCAGTGACCGAATTCGATTCAAAATATATGCTTGGTTTAAGCGCCACACCCTATAGAAGGGATAAACTTTCAAAACTTATATTCTGGCATCTCGGGGATGTACACCACGAAGTCGATAAAAATCGTTTAATTGAAACAGGCGATGTCCTTGCAGTCAAGGTAACTATCCGGAAAACCGACTTTAAACCCTATTACGATCCTGTCAATGAATACAGCAAAATGCTTTCAGAACTCACAATGAACGACAAGAGAAACCATCTCATAGCAGCAGATGTGGTAAAAGAAACGCAAAAAGACAGGGGCGTTTGCCTGGTGCTCTCAGACCGGAAAAAGCATTGCGAAACCCTTCAGTCGTTGCTTAGGTACAAATATAAAATATCATCCGAACTGCTGACGGGAAGTTTAAGCACAGGTCATCGGCAAAAAGTAATTGACCGATTAAATAAGGGAAAAGTTAAGGTTTTGATCGCTACAGGTCAGCTTATAGGAGAAGGTTTCGACTGCAAGGACCTGTCAACACTATTTCTTGCAACACCGATACGATTCAGCGGAAGAGTTGTTCAATATCTTGGAAGAATACTCCGTCCCGCACCAGGAAAAGAAAAGGCCCGGCTTTATGATTATGTAGATATTAATGTTGATACGTTAAAGAATGCGGCAAGGGCAAGGCAGAAAGTATATAATGCCTGAACAAAAACTTATGTTCAGGCAAAATCCGAACACCAAATGACAAAATGTTCCAAACTAACCATGCCTTAGGGTTCACTCAAAAATAAATTTGCATTTTCTTAGTGTCGAGGCGTCCGCATGGGAAGGTGCAAGCCCTCAGTATTATTTCTTTTGTTTTTCAAGCATTTCTATATGTTTTTCGGTGGTAAGCTTCATGGTATCATCCTTGATATACTGTGCTGTATCGGTACTCTCTTTTCCCCCAATATGAATTTCAAGTGTATGTTTTCCGATGGTAATGTTATCATTATTTTTCAGATCTTCTTTTATTATCTTTTCTTCATTAAGATATGTACCGTTAGTGCTGTTTAAGTCCTCAATAGAATGTCTTCCGTCTTGTTTTACGATTCTCGCGTGCAGCTTTGAAACTGCAAGATTTTCAATAATAATATCATTTTCAATACCCCTGCCGATCATGATTTCATTTTTGTCGGATTCAATCGTTTTTAACACTTTATTATTAAACTTTAGAAGTATTTGTAGCATGACTGCCTCCTTGAAACTTCTATTAATAAAGCCATTTTACACCAAGCTGTCAGTAATTGTCAATCTTGATTATTCCTTTACAGCAATTATAGCTGACCGGTCTTATATCTTGGAAGTATAATGGAAGCAGGATGACTTTATCCGAAACAGCAGAGAAATGGATTTTAATTGTTATAAAAGAGAAATTCCTGATGTTTTACCTTTGCCCCGCTTACGGCGGGACAAAGGTAAAAGCTTCATCAATATTTATAATTCGGAAATATTTGTGTCTTTATCGTGCACGTGTAAGGATGATTTCTATTCGTCGATTCTGGCTGCGACCTTCCTCTGTATCATTAGATGCCAGTGGTTTGTAATAGCTAAAGCCCATGGCTGATAATATTTCAGGCTCTATTCCGCCCTCTTCCTGGAGGAAACGAACTACGGCTGAAGACCTGGCAGTCGACAGTTCCCAGTTGGTAGGAAACCTGCTTTTTAGTGCCGGTCCCACTCCGACATTATCGGTGTGCCCCTCCACCAGTATATCATGATCCAAATCTTCTTTGATTGACTCGGCAAAAGTTAAAAGAATCTCTTTTCCTTTTTTGTTAATTTTCGTACTCCCTGAATTAAAGAGTATCTTATCAACAAAAGTCAACTTCAGTTTGCCTTCTATATCTTCAATCTTAATTTGCTGATTTGCTATCTGTTCTTTTAAGCCCTCTTCAATCTTTTTCCTCGTGTCCTCAAGATCTGAAATGACCTTTGCCTTTTCTTTAACAACAGCTTTTTCTTTTTTTAGTTTAAGATCTAAATCCCGGCTGGTTTGTGTAAGTTTTTCTTTTTCATTCTCCAGGTCTTTATACTCCTTATTGAGATCAGCCAGGTTCTTTTTTTCCTGTTCCAGGCTTTGCTGTGTTTTTTGCAGGTCTGTCTCAAGTTCAAGATACTTTCCTTTTGAAACACATGATAAAAACAACAGGCAAACAAAACATAAAATGTAAAATAAACGATTTTTTGACATGGTATTCTCTCCTTTTTTAAATTTTTTTTCAATCAGCCTGTCTCCCTTGTATCCGAGGCGCTTTTTTAACCCAAAGATATCAGGGAACAGGACCGGGTAAAACAACCTAAACTAATAAAGCCTTAGCAAGAAATGTTCCAAACAGAGCATCAAAATATATTGCCAAAATATCAAATAGTTAAATCATAATAAATATATTTAAAGTGAATTATCCGTAACGATTGTCTTATTTTGTGCAAATAAACAGTATATTTATGTACATTAAAAAGCAGGAAAAAGTTCATAGCAGGTGAGCAAACTCGGTCTTTATGACATCGAAAAGTTCATTACCGATGGCAAGGCCGATATCTATAAATTGTGGGCCGTACTTTTTCCCTGTATTAGTTCTAAACGTATTTTTTATCTTAGCAAGACTTTCCATTCCCTTTGGATAACGATTAAGAAATGTCGAAAGGGGGGGATTGTAAAATAATACCATATCCCAGACAGTATCCGTAAAATTATCAGGGCCCCACCTGAATTTATCCGCATCATACAGGCAATCTGATACGAGTTCACCCTCGGGCGTATTTATCGCAACATTACTTTTAAAGGCTTCATGATTATGTATGGCATTGCATATGTTATTCACCTCATCCGGCGTGAATTGGTAGTCTTTTAATATTTTCCCGGCAAAGACAGCTCCTTGTGTAGCGTGATTTTTATGTTTCCGTTTTATATCATGCAAAAGACCGGCACATTGAACAATACATACTCTGCGCCGGGTGAAATCGTCTGAATATCCTTCGAGGCAGCCTTCAATAATCATTAAGGTTCCGGCGTCAAGAGCCACCTTAATTGAATGTTGAATGCCATGACCGAAATCATCTTCAATGTGCCTTGCAACATATGACTTCAGCCTGGTAATGACAGGGTCTGTGTCAAAATAATGTCGGGATGATTCAATTTCCCGGCAAAAGTCATTGTAAAAGACAGGGGAAGGAAAGCGGGAGACAATTTGACGGGCTCGTTTACGAATACGAGCATATATAGGCACCATCGCTTCTTGTTATCTATTTTAATGTTGCCGTTATAAAAGGAGGCCGGCATAACGGCTTTTCATTTCGGCACTCCTTTTCAAATTATGGCGTAATAAAGGATAAAAGCTATACAGGGAGTGAAAAAGCCCTGTTACATATCTTCCACTTGCCATCTTCCTTGATGATATTTAAAGTCTCATCAACTTTATAGGTTTCCCCTAAAAAGAATAATTTTCCAACTATTGTATAAACCGGATTGATTAAACGTTTTCTTTCGCAGGTTATCCTGATTTGAACCTGTGACTCATCTTCGCTGATAATGTCGGTTTTTATGTGGTACAACATACTTCTCATGTAATTTAATTTAAAACCAAGATCCTGGGCCTCCTGTGCAACCTGATTGATATATTTATCTACAATATTTTCTTCTTCCATAAGTTCATTGCAGACATATTCAGACATGGAAGCGTCAAGGCTGAAATATGCTTTGGTAAATTTGATAGCCGCTTTGCCCGGGGTGCTCCTTGTGTCCGCCATGCCAAGTAAAAGTTGCAGGATTATTCCGAAGAATATTACCAGCACTATCCCTGTGATCCTGTTGTCCTTCACCATGTGTCCTTCCTCCTTTAACCTGAGACCTTTGCAAAACGCCACTTTTCGAAGTCTGCGCTTATCTGCCCAATTTCTGTGTCAGGCTCAAATTTTAATCCTCGAAATATTTAATATATTCCTGTGGTTAAAATTTTCGCCTTCCTTGAACTTGAACAAAAATCAGCATTTTTCAAAGGTCTCAACCTTTAATTCCAAAAACGGTTTAAGCAAAATATTATTTTTTTGATAGCATGGAAATAATTTTTAAACAAGAACTTTTCCATCTAAAGAATAGAGACTCTGTTAGCCGTTGCCTCCTTTCTGTTGACCCACAGACAAAATTAAACTATATATCTGTAACTCAAAGCAAAAAAATCTCGTAAGATTTTAACCCTCTGAAAGAAAATACAATATCTCAGGCTTTTGTCCCCTGCCCTAGCAATCTGGAAGAGGGTTGACACACAATTCAACATTTTATCGAGATCTTCAAAATGGTGAAATAATGCTCAAATATATTAAAAATCTCCGCAACAGCCTGGTTTCAAAGCTTATTCTCACAGTAGGTATCACCATGCTACTTGGCATATCTATCTGGGCTTACTTCAGCATTAAATACCAGAAAGAAAATATTATACAGGATACTGTTTCAGGCACCGACAGGTTAGGTACTACCATCAAGTTAGGGACTCATTATGCAATGATGCTTAATTCAAGGGATGATATCAACCAGATCATACAGAATATAGGTAAACAAAAGGAAATTGAAAATATACGTATTTATAATAAAGACGGTGAGATAAAATTTTCAAACAAAACTTCCGAGGTCAATGAAAGGACAAACATCAAGGCCGAGGCCTGTGATATCTGCCACCGGTCGGAACCGCCCATCGTCGATTTGTCCCTGCCTGAAAGGATTCGAATCTTCGATTCTCCCAAAGGTTATCGCCTGCTGGGAATTATCAGCCCAATTCATAATGAACCAGGCTGTTCAACCGGCTGTCATGTTCATCCGGAGGATAAGAAAATTCTGGGGGCACTCGATCTTGTTGTTTCCCTCAAGGAAACCGATGAGGAAATATATAATTTTGAAAAAGGGATTTTTGCACTTAATGTTTTTGTTTTTCTTCTGACCTCCACAATTATATTCATTTTTGTGTTAAAATTTGTAAACAGGCCCATCAAGAGATTGATAGATGGGACAAGGCTTATTGCAAAAGGAGATTATAACACCCAGGTAATTGTCGATCAGGATGATGAAATGGGACAACTGGCCATTGCAATTAATAAGATGGGCAGAGAGATAGATGAAAAGCAGGCTGAATTGAACAGGCAGAGGGATGAATATCAGAATCTATTTGAGCTTGTACCTTGCCTGATTACGGTTCAGGATAAAAATTTCAAGCTCCTCAAGTATAATCGCGAATTTGATGAAACATTCGGCCCTGAGCCGGATGACTTTTGTTATCATGCCTATAAGGGAAGGGATAAAAAATGTGAGATCTGTCCGGTTGAAAAAACATTTTTAACCGGCAGGTCCTATTTCAGCGAAGAAACAGGCGTTCAAAAGGACGGGACTCAGGCTCATTGGTTTGTCAAGTCTTCTCCCATCAGAAACTCAGAAGGCGAAATCGTTGCCGCCATGGAGATATCTCTTGATATCACTTCCAGAAAGCAGCTCGAAGAGAAGCTTATACAATCTGAAAAAAAATATCATGATATTTTCAGAAATATACCAAATCCTGTTTTTGTACTGGATATGGAAACCCTTGAAATCCTCGACTGTAACGAAAGAGTTAAAGATGTTTACGGATATTCCAAAGATGAGATAATTAATAAGTCCTTCCTGGAATTGTTTAAGGAAGAAGAAAAGGATCAATATGCAACCAGGATTAAGACGTCTGCTGTGATAAACCGTGCAAAGTGTATGAACAAAGAGGGCAGAACACTTTTTATAAGTATAAGGATTTCAGTCTCTGAGTCTGAGGGACAAAAAGTGCTGCTTGTAACAACCCCTGATATAACCAGACGGCTTGAAACCGAACAGCAATTAATACAGGCCAGTAAGATGGCTACCTTAGGAGAGATGTCAACCGGTGTTGCACACGAACTCAATCAACCCCTCTCGGTTATAAAAACGGCAAGCAGCTTTTTTATAAAAAAGATTAAGAAAAAACAACGTATCAGGGATGACATCCTTTTGTCCCTGTCGGAAGAGATAGACAGCCATGTTGACCGGGCTGCAAAAATTATCAATCATATGAGAGAGTTCGGCCGGAAGTCTGATATAAAGCTGGTAGAGGTTCAGGTGAATGAAGTGCTTGAAAGGGCTTTTGAAATATTCAGCCAGCAGTTAAGGGTACGGGGAATCGATGTGATCTGGGATATTAAAGAAGATCTTCCCATGATAATGGCAAATCCCGACCGCCTTGAACAGGTTTTTATAAACCTTTTTGTTAATGCAAGGGACGCCATAGAGGAAAAATGGAAATCAAAAGAATACAAGAAGGGTAGTAAAAAAATTACGTTCATAACCAGGTCTGACAAAAAGCAGGTCATTGTTGAAATCTGTGATACAGGCCCGGGTATTCCAAAGGACATATCTGATAAAATATTCGAGCCTTTTTTCACGACCAAGGAAGTAGGTGAAGGCACGGGACTCGGACTTTCAATAAGTTACGGTATTGTAAAAGAATGTGGAGGGAATATTGAAGTCGTTTCTGATAATAACGAAGGTTCCTGTTTTGTCATAACCTTTCCCATACCTGATTAAGGGCAATATAATTCCTTAATTATTATCATTGCTGTTGAAATTATCTTTTATAGATGATAATAAGCTCAGAATTTTTAAAAAGAGTAGTCGATATACAAAAGGAGAAGGTACATGGTGAATTCAGAGAGCTGGGACTGGGAAACCGGTGAAAAAGCAATCCCAACGGGCGATTGGAATGATAAATTCAGATGGGTTGAAGAACCTTCTGCCAGTCCCGATGGAGAGAAGGTGGCTGCCATTATAAACCTGGATGAGGGCGAATTCTCCGTATGTGTAAACGGGGAAACATGGGAAAACGTTTTTGATAAAATCTGGTACCTTCGATTTTCACCGGATGGTCGTTTAACCGCCCTGGTGTCGGAGATGGCGGAATGGACTGTTGCGGTGGATGGCATTGCCTGGGAAAACAAATTCGGCTATGCAATGGATACGGTTTTCAGCCCGGACGGGAAAAACATTGCGGTTTCGGTTCAACAGGACATGCAGTATTGTATGGCGTTAAACGGTGTTGCCTGGGAAAATACGTATTCCAATATGACCAATACGGCCTTAAGTCCGGATGGGAAAAGAACAGCCGCTACGGTTCAAACCGAAAAATTTGGCGAAGCTGAAATCCACAAGTTTCAGGAAGGTGCATTCACCGCAGCGGTAGACGGCATCGCCTGGGATAAAAATTTTGTCAATGCCTGGAATTTGGCATTCAGCCCGGACGGAAAAAAGTTGGCCGCTGAAGTCAGGCTCAATTTGTATGATTACACCATTGCTGTTGACGGCGTTGCCTGGGATAAAACTTTCAGTTGTGTCTGGGAGCCGATTTTCAGTCCCCGGGGAAATAGTGTTGTCGCGCCGGTACGAGTGGACGGGAAATGGATCCTTGCGGAAGATGGCAACCCGATATGGAATCAAAAGTTTGTTCAGCTCTGGCACCAGATGTACAGCCCTGACGGAAAAAAGCTGGCTGCCATTGTTGCACCAAAATACGGAAGGTGGACAATGGCCCTTGACGGAAATCCCTGGGCTGTAACTTTCAAAGATTTTGTTACAGATGCGGTTTTCAGCCCGGACAGCAAAAGGCTGGCAGCCCTTGCCAAGGATGGTGATTTGTGGAAAGTTGCGGTGGATGGCTCACCATGGTCCAACACCTTTGATATGGCATGGAAACCCGTTTTCAGCCCTGACAGCAAAAATATTGCAACAAAAGTGGAAAAAAACGGAAAATACACTATAGCTGTTAATGATAAATTGTGGAATAAAGAATGTGAAGCCGCCTGGGATCCGGTTTTCAGCCCGGATAGCAGTAAGATTCTCCTCAGAACGATTGAAGACGGCACATACTATAGACGTATTATTCCTATAAGCGATCTGATCTGATAATGGCCTGATAATGGCCTGATAAAGGAGGAAAAATGCACGATTTTTATAATTTTGTAACCGGCCCACTCGCATGGGCAGCCTTCATCGTCTTTATCGGCGGAAGTCTTTATCGGTTGATCAGCATGCTCTATCTGGTTAGCAAGAAAGAGAAATTCATCTATACCTACATGAGTTTCAAATACAGTTTTCGTTCCATTTTTCACTGGATCATACCTTTTGCCACCGTTAACTGGAAAAGGCACCCTGTTTTAACTATTGTTACTTTTGCATTTCATATATGTCTGATCATAACGCCGATTTTCCTTCTGTCCCATGTTATCCTTTGGAATGAATCCTGGAATATCAACTTATGGTCGCTGTCGGATGGTGTGGCGGATATAATGACCCTGGTAGTTGTCGGATCCTGTATTTTTTTTCTCGTCCGAAGGCTTGTGCTCCCGGAAGTTCAGTACGTAACATCTGCTTCTGATTACGTGATACTGGCCATTGTGGCAGCACCGTTTATCACGGGTTTTATAGCTTATAATCAATGGATTAATTACCAGCTTTTCCTAATTCTCCATATTATATCCGGAGAAATCATGCTGGTTGCAATCCCCTTTACCCGCTTAAGCCATATGCTGTTCTCGCCTTTTACAAGAGCATATATGGGATCTGAATTCGGCGGTGTAAGAAATGCAAAGGACTGGTAAGTCTAAGAGAAGTGATATGGATAAATAATTTATTTTATTCGGGAGAATATTAACATGGCAGAACCCGCAAAAAGTGAAAAAAAAATAATTTCTGATGTTGGATTGGACGTAGGTATATCAAAGCTTACGGATGACAGAATAGAAAAAGTGATAAACAGCGTAATTAAAAACGAAAGCGGCGCACGCTTAAAGACTTGAGTTGAAACATGCATCCATTGCGGTCTTTGCAGTAACGGGTGACACTATAATCTTTCCCAT
>DAOWEJ010000069.1 GCA_030638575.1 Deltaproteobacteria bacterium
AAAGCGTGTCCTGAACCTGATTTAAGATATTGTTCAAATTCAACTGCTTTTGATTTATCTGAGAAGGCGAGGTAGGTGGCAAGCATCCAAGGTTTATATTTGGAGGTATGGGGTGAACCCCCTTGATTGTGGGTTTTCAAACGGCCCTTGAGATCAGATGTGATTCCAACATACCTTTGTTTTGGATACGGGATACTCTGTATTAGATATACGTAATGCATCGTTAATAATAGCCCTGCTTCGCTAAAGCTACGCAGGACAGCCTTCGCCCTTAGTATTGACGTTTGTACAATATCCCATATCGTTGCTTTTTCAAAGGATGGCCTGCCAGCCGAAGCCTTGGCGAAGGCTGGTGGAGGCGGCGGGAGTCGAACCCGCGTCCGAAAATATTCCACACAGGCATCTACATACTTAGCCCGAACTTTAAAATTCGTATTTTCCAGTCTCCTTCAGGCTGGATACTGGGAAAACTATCCTGTTAAAAATTCGCCGGTATTAAAAGAGGCATTCAATACCAGCTATCCTGCTAGTCGACGCCCTTGCAAGATGCGCAGGAAAAATCCTGCAGGACGCTGGCCTGTTTAAGCGGCCAGGGCTAATTCATAATCATCTGCGATTATATTTACGTTCCCACCATTTTTACGAGCCGGTAGGAGCTCGGTATGCAGCCGGAGCTTCTTTATCCCCGTCGAAGCCATTTCGCCCCCTACTGATTTTAAAAGAACTGTGTATAGAGCCAGTTTCAAAACGTCCCCTTTCGAAGTCTTGCGCTTATCTGTCCGATATCTCCGTCAAGCTCAAATTTTAATCCTCGAAATACTCAATGTATTCCTCCGGTTAAAATTTTCGCCTTCCTTGATCTCGAACAAAATTGAACATTTTTAAATTGCCTCTATAGCTTATAACTTAAGGCAAAATACCAGAATTGTCAAGATTTACCGGGTTCTTGTCAATAATTTCTCCGCGCTCTTTCGATTTCTCTTTTTTCATCACGTTTTCGAATGGTTTCCCGCTTGTCATATTTGCGTTTGCCTTTTGCAATGGCTATGGTGATTTTTACCTTCCCGCCTTTAAAATACACTCTAAGCGGTATAAGGGAAGATCCTTTTTCATTAACCTTGCCATAGAGTTTTTTGATTTCACTTTTGTGCAGAAGAAGTTTTCTGGGCCTTAAAGGATCGTGATTTCCATAGTAGGCAAAGGGATAGGCACCGATATGCATTTGATGGACAAAGACTTCACCGTTAACAATCCTGGCATATGAATCTTTTAGATTCGCATTACCCAGCCTTAGAGATTTCACTTCAGTTCCCTTAAGGACCATTCCAGCTTCAAATTTATCCTCTATGAAATAGTTATGCCGTGCCTTACGGTTTTCAGTAACAATTTTTATATGATTTTCCAAAATTTATATCCACTACATATTGAACTTTCTACTTAGTACATATATTCTTAAATACGATTACGTATAATATATTATTTTCACCGCGGAGTCGCAGAGCACGCAAAGAATCTTTTTTTTATTGCTTTCCGCTGACCCCGGTTAAATAGACTTTGTATTTAACTGGGCAGGGACGGCGGAAAGCAATAAGGAATTCATCCCTGCGGGAAAAAGTAATTTGATATATAAACACATAGTTGTCACAGCATAAACGTTGTTGATTTTCCTTTGCCGGTATTTTATCCCGCTATGATTAGCGGGACTCAACGGCAAAGGAAAAAACTTTAAACTCTGCGTCCTCAGCGTCTTGAGCGAAGCGAGCGGTGAAAGAAAACTATACAAAATACGTCATCGAACTTACGAATTAGAGCACTTAGCCATCGGTGATATTTTTTACGAGTTCATCAAAGATTGGCTACAACACTATCTGGCAGTACATAGTTAAAGAGAAAAAACATCGGTATGAGTCGGCGCAAAACGATGAATTAACCAGTGATGTATTTATCAGGAAGAATATCGCCATATGAATCCTGTAACAAATCTAAAATATCTTTGGCAGATGTTTTTTTAAGAACATCCTTTATAAACAGCTTTGAATCTTCAAAACTAAGGGATCTGATCATGGTCTTTACAGCAGGTATTGATTGAGGGTTCATGCTCAATTCATTTATTCCCATGCCAAGCAATATGGGCATGTGAATGGGATAACCCGCCATTTCGCCGCACATGAAAATCTTAACATTGTTGTCCCTGGCTACATCGGTAACATGTTTAACCATACGTATAATTGCAGGGTTA
The DNA here is from genome assembly GCA_030638575.1 of Deltaproteobacteria bacterium. Classification (GTDB taxonomy): domain Bacteria; phylum Desulfobacterota; class Desulfobacteria; order Desulfobacterales; family JAUWMJ01; genus JAUWMJ01. The sequence continues at coordinate 2,240 of DAOWEJ010000069.1, forward strand.
AGGGGTTGAAAAAGATTTGCAACTTTTGAGTTTTCCCTGTCTATTGCAAGTGAGTACTGGATAAGATCGTTTGTTCCGATGCTGAAAAAATCGACTTCCTTTGCCATCAGATCCGCCATAACAACGGCCGAAGGTACTTCTATCATGATCCCTATATCGATATCTTTGTTAAATGAAATGCCTTCCTTGTTCAAGGAGTCAGCAGTTTCATTGAAAACCTTTTTCGCTTCCAGTATCTCATCGAGTGTTGATATCATGGGGAACATTATCCGGACGTTTCCGAAGGCGGCGGCTCTTAATATGGCTCGAAGCTGGGTTATGAAAACCTCAGGTTTTGTCAGACAGTATCTTATGCCGCGAAGCCCCAGCGCTGGGTTCGGTTCATCAGAACCTGAAGTATTGGAAATTGCTTTATCTCCGTTAATATCAAGGGTGCGAATGGTTACCGGCTTTGGCGCCATAACTTCGACGACATCCATGTATTTATCAAAAAGTTCATCTTCGCTGGGAAAATCGGTTCGGCTTAAATACTGAAATTCCGTTCTGTAAAGACCGATACCGTCTCCGCCGTGGGCAAGGACTGATACTACTTCTTCAGGGAGCTCAATATTGCCCATAACCTGCAATCGGATTCCATCTGATGTTTCAGCAGGAAAATGACTTCTGCGAGTTAGAGCAGCTTTTTGATCATTGTACCTGATTTTACGTTCAGCAAAATCTATAAGCGTCTCTTCACCGGGATGAATGACTACCATGCCGGTTGAGCCGTCAACGACGATCACGTCATCGTTTTGTATAACGGATGTTGCGTCTTCAAGCCCTAGAACTGCCGGGATTTCAAGGGTTCGCGCAACGATGGCGGTATGGGATGCTTTGCTGCCCTGATTGGTCACAAAGGCTTTTATTTTTTCCAACTGTATCTGGCTGGTTTCAGCCGGGGAAAGGTCGTTGGCTACGAGTATAACTCGCTTGTAAATTTCTCCTATATTTACCTGCTTTGCACCCACCAGATTTCTCAGGATACGGTCGGATGCATACCCGATATCCGCCGCCCGTTCTCTCAGATAGGAATCCGGCAGTTTTTGAAACATTGATTTTACTCTGGATACAGCTTTCTTAAGTGCCCAATCAGCGTTGACATGTTCATTTTCAATGATTTCAATAGTTTTGCCATAAATCATCTTGTCTTTCAAAAGAGCCCTCTGGGTTTCAAGAATAGTGGCATGCCGGCGAAGATCCTCAGGGGTATCTTCTATAATAGCATTAAGTTCATCCTTTGCTTTTTTTACCGCTGACTTGAAACGGTTCACCTCCTTTTTTAACTGCTTTTCCCTGATAAGGTACTTTTCAACAACATCCACGCCCTCTTTATCGACAATATATGCCTTTCCAATGCTAATGCCCGGAGAAGCATTTATTCCATATAATCTTTTTTCACCTGTATTCCTGTCAAACATACTTGTTTATTCCTCAAAACCTCTTTCTATCAGCGACACAATATCATTCAGAATATCAACATCAGATTGACTGTCAATTGTTAATGTTATCTTTGATCCTTTTGGGCAGGCCAGTGTAAGAATATCTATGATACTTGAAGCATCAACTTTTTCGCTTTTTTCCATCATCCATATTGTTGATTTGGCATTTTGGGCAAGCTTTGCAATTTTTGCGGCCGACCTTGCATGTAGGCCGAGTTCGTTTACGATAACAACCTCCCTTGAATATTCTTTACCCGACTCGACCATATTTTTCCTCAAAGGAACGATTATCTATCAATATGCAAGGTATATGTCAATCCGAAATCGTTGACAAAACGGTAAAATGCTGGTAAAAATGCCTGTTATATAAGAAGTTTTTACTAAAGTTTAAGGAACTGTATTAAGACCATAGTAGCAAATCGAGGAGGTATAAACAATGGCAGATAAAATTTTGATATTTGGAAAAAATACCTGACCGTTTACAATTGCTGCTCGTGAAGCATATGCTAAAGAAGGCAGGGAGGTGGAGTATGTAGACGTTTTAAATAAAGCTGATAAACTGGATACCATGCTTAAATATTCAAGCGGGAAACGAAAAGTCCCGGTTATCGTTGACGAGGGTAATATACTCATCGGATTTAATGGGAAGTCATGAAGGGTGTGAGCTGTCGGCTGTATGCCGGTAAAAAAAAAATAGTTGGAGAAATCAGGCCCAATGCTGAGCGGCTAAAGGCCTTAAGGAGCAGCCCTTCGGGCTTCGAAGAGCGTCCCTTCGGGACTTGATGAGCGGCCTTCGGCCTTGATTTTGCCTCAAGCGAAGCGCTCATCAAACGAAGTGCTCCTCAAGCAAAGCGCTCTTTTAGCGAAGCGATCGATTTTTCCGGGTTAGGAGCAAATTGATAAAAAATGGAAAAACAATTTCTAATCGATGACTTTAAAATTGGAGAATCGTGGCGACTGTTTAAAATCATAGGCGAATTTGTTGATGGTGTTGAATGCCTTCACGATATCGGGCCGGCTGTAAGCATATTCGGATCAGCCAGAACTAAACCGGATGAGCCTGTATATAAAAAGACTGAAGAGATTGCCGCTCTTTTTGCAAAAAACAAATTTGCCGTCATTACCGGTGGAGGCGGCGGTGTCATGGAAGCTGCGAATAAGGGTGCAGCCGAAGCAGGCGGCACTTCTGTGGGGCTTAATATCATCCTTCCCTTTGAGCAGGAGCCGAATAAATATTCGAATATTAACCTGGACTTCAATTACTTTTTCATTCGCAAGGTGATGTTTGTTAAATATGCATTTGCCTATATTATCATGCCCGGAGGCTTTGGCACTCTTGATGAGCTATTTGAGTCGGTAACGCTCGTTCAAACCCAGCGTATAAAGCCTTTTCCTATAATCCTGGTAGATTCCGACTACTGGAGCGGGCTTAAAGAATGGATAACATCCCGTCTGCTTAAAGAAAACAGAATATCGCATAAAGATGTCGATATCCTTCAAGTGATGGATGATCCCGAAGAGATTGTAAATACCGTGAAAAAAATGGTAATTATATGAATGATGATCCGACATACGAAGAGCTGGAAAACAGGATCAGTGAGCTGGAGAAGGAAGTTTTGAGGATCGACGAATCCGGGAAATCTGCCAGGCGGCAGAATGAATACCTCACGGCTTTGCACGAAACATCAGTTGGTTTGATCAACAGGCTGGACAGAAAGGAGCTGCTGGAGTCTGTCTTAAATCGGGCGGCATCACTGACAGGAACGGAACACGGTTTTATTTATCTGCTCGAACCCGGTGAGATGGAAATGGAGATGCGGGTAGGAATGGGTTTTTTCAACAGCCAGTTGGGCCGCAGGGTAAAGCTTGGTGAGGGGTTGGGCGGAGTTATCTGGAAGACCGAGCAGCCGATGATTGTGGATGACTACAGCTTGTGGAATGACCGACTGTCAGACAGTTCTCTGGACAGCCTCCATGCATCAGTAGGAATTCCCCTTAAATCAGATCCGGGCGTTCAGGGTGTAATCGGTCTGGCATGTGTTGATAAGAAAAAGAGGTTTAAAGCAGAGGATATAATAGTTTTGGGTCGTTTTGCTGAACTTGCCTTAATTGCCCTGGAAAAGGCAAGACTCTATTCGGATGTCCGTCGCGAGCTGGCTGAGCGTAAAAAGACAGAGACTATATTACGACAGAGCGAGGAGCGTTATCGGCTGTTGCTGGAATCTTCACCTGACCCTATTGTTGTCTATGATATAGAGGGGAACGCTACTTACGTAAATCCTGCTTTTGAACAGACTTTCGGCTTTTCCGGAAAAGACCTGCTGGGCAGTCAGATAGATTTTGTTCCTAAAGAAAACTGGCCGGAAACAAAGAAGGCCATTGAGAGCATGTTGAAGGGCGAAAAAATACAGTTGTTCGAAACAAAGAGGCTTACAAAGGATGGGCGCCTGCTTGATGTTCAATTAAGTTCGACTCTATATTTGAGCCGGGAAGGCGAATTAACAGGGAACATAGTTACTCTTCGTGATATAAGTGCACGTAAAAGGGCGGAAAAAGAATTACAAAAATATCATGATCATTTAGAAGTGCTGGTTGAAGAACGTACTGAAGAACTGGCAAAGATCAACAAGCGGCTAAGCCGGGAGGTTGAGGAACGAAAGCGCGCAGAAAAAGCTTTGCTGAAGCGGGAGGTGGAGTTAGAGGCCCAGTCTCAACACCTGGAAGAAGTTAACACCGCATTGAAAGTTTTGCTAAAACAGAGGGAAGAAGATAAAAAGGAACTCGGAGAGAGCGTTCTTTCTAATGTAAAGGAATTAATCAGCCCATATGTTGAAAGATTAAAAAAGAGCAGGCTTGGAACCAGCAAGGCTACTCTTGTCAATATCCTTGAATCAAATTTAAGCAACATTATTTCTCCTTTTATAAGTAAAGTATCCTCAAAATATTTTAATTTCACGCCCATGGAAATAAGGGTTGCAAACCTGGTCAAAGACGGGAAGACAAACAAGGAGATAGCAGATTTGCTGTTTCTTTCAAAAAACACAATTTTATTTCAC
>DAOWEJ010000026.1 GCA_030638575.1 Deltaproteobacteria bacterium
CTTGTTGAAACCGTTAAGGGTTATGCAAAACATGAAAAAGAGCTCTTTGAAAATATTGCGGAAGCCAGAACACAATACTTTCAGGCAAAAGGTATAAAAGATAAAGTTGCAGGTGCAAACCGCCTGGAAGGCGTGCTTTCAAGGCTTCTCCTTTTGCAGGAAAGATACCCGGACCTAAAGGCAAACCAGTCGTTTTTAAAGCTTCAGGACAGCCTTGAAGGAACCGAAAACAGAATTGCAGTTGAACGAAAAAGATACAACGATGCTGTTCAGGCCTTAAACACATATATTCGAACAATTTTTGGAAGGTTCTATGCGGCATTTGCCAATGTCTCAAAAGCAGAATACTATGAAATTCCGGAAGGTGAAAAAGCCGTGCCCAAGGTTAAGTTTCAATAAACTTAACTCAGGTTCAAGGGTTCACGGTTCAGGGGTTCAACGTTTCTGTCTTAGTCGTCAACCGGCATGCGAATTGACTCTTAATGTGTCTTGCCTGACAAAATATACATGACTTGCCAGGGACTAACCTTGAACTTTGAACCGTGAACCTGACAACATAGGCAGTTACAAAGAACAAAGGTTTAAATGAAGAAATATATCCCGGCATTTTTCGTTTGTATTGTCTGCGTTTTGATTTATGCCCTCTTTTTTCATCAATTGCTTTTTCAACAAAAAAGCTTTGACTTCAAACGCAGGCCGCCTGGAGAAGCATTTCTTTACGACTATGCAAACATACTTGAAGATGTTGATGAATACTCGAATAACTACTTGAAAGGGATAAAAGATCGTTATGAAATAGAGGCGGTTATCGTAAGTATTCCCTCCCTTGACAACATAAGAACCGTTGAGGAGACGGCAGTCGAGATATTAAATAACTGGAAAATCGGAAAAGATTATAATGGCAGGGGAATTGTCCTTTTTTTCGCAGAAAAAGAAAAAGAGATTAAACTTGAAGTATCCTATGAACTGGAAGACGTATTTACAGATATATTCTGCGGATTTGTTGAAGATAAACAGTTAAGGCCATACTTTTTAGGCGGAAAATTGGGTATCGGTCTGCTGGCGGTTATGGAAGAAATAGAAAACCGCGCTCAAATAAAACACCAGGATGACTATACCGGTGAAATTATTTCCGTATTGGATGATACTCTTCTTTCAGGAGGTGCGGGAGCTAAGCGTAAACTGCTTGAATTTGAGAAAGAAACCGTTGAAAGCTCAGGGGCGCTGTTTCCGGCCGGAAAAACACCTGCCCAGGGATGGGAGACATTAATAAGCAGCTGGCGCAAAAAAGCACGGGACCCAAATCTTGGCATATATACTGAGATAACCCGCCTGGCATACAGGGATTATCAAAACCTTCCTGATTCACGATACAATGAAGATGTAAAAACTTATTCAAGAAAATCCTTTGAAGTCATTCAAAATGAAAATTATGCTGTAATATTTTTTGGAAATAAAAAGGGATGGGAAAATTCTCCTTTTTTATTTTGTAAAACTTCTGCTGGCTGGCAGTTCGATATTGTTCATCAACGCAAATATATCAGGATGGGTCCCAATCCCAAATGGGGGATTGAGCGTGCCGATTATCCGTATGTTGATCTTTTATCAAAATGTCCATATTGGGTGGGGCAGGACATCCCCCTGGAAGAATCGGATATTTATAAAATAAGCGATGATAAAAAAACAGCAGCACATATCAAACAACTCGAAAAAGAGCACAAAGCAAATCCCGACAACATCGATATACTTATAGAACTTGGGAGACAATATACGATAACATCCCTGGGATTAAAAAGCATAGTCTTATTGAAAAAAGCGAAACAGCTTAACCCTCAAAACCCCCTGCCCTATAAATATCTTGCCATCCGCTATGTGGACAGCACTTACCAGTATGATAAAGCCATTGAAGAGATGAAAGTTTATGTCAAATTAAAGCCTGATGATCTCTTTGGACGAAATTTTCTGGGATATTTATATTTTTGCAAGAAAAACTATAAACAGGCGATTAAAAAGTTCAAGAAAGCAATCAGGCTGAAAGAAGACAATTGCTACGCTTGTTGCAAACTATCACGATCTTACGGTCTCCTGCATCTCAACGAATCCTTGGACGGTGTTGATTTACCGGACAATGATTATAAAAGGTTGTCCGTTGAAATGTATAAAAAAGCTCAATCCACACTGACTCAGGATAAGAGAAGAATAAAGTGGTTGAAAAGCTGGCTGAAAAGAAAAAGGCTTCTCTAAGTTTCACATTTATCTTTTGACTGTTTACCTGAAATTTTTTCAATTACTATTTTCCAAACACGGACAAGATTCAGGTTTTTATCGTTAACTTCCCATTTTTTATCAGAATATTGTTCAATAATTCGCATTAAACCTTCTGCTTTTTGTTTCTTTTCCTTAAGTTCATATATCTTACCATAACCTATTACACTCTGAAATGAAAAAGTCCATTCACAACCACTGTTCGTACCAGGCATAGCCTTAACTCCGCATTCAAATTCAAAGCATACCTTGTTGTTTGAATTAATATAGTCTATCTTCTTTCCTTTTTTTGCGGTATGAAAATATATTTCATCTTTATTGAACCCAAAAGAAACAGGCACAATATAAGGATTATTGTCCTTTGACAATCCGAGTCTGCATACATGGCTGTTCTTTATTATTTCTGAAATAAGTTTTACATCGGTAATCTCTTTGTCTTTTCGTATCATTTCACTCATCCTTTTCATTCCTAAATAATAATCTCCATATGAAGATAAATTATTACGTTTCGCCCCAGGCTTTTTTGCTCCGGATAATTTTCTTCTGTACATTTGCCCAGGTTTTCGTCTTAAGAAAAGACTCATCAAAGCGATTTATCATTTCAGTAAACATTCCGAAAGGCACTGTAAAGGATAACTCATCAGTCTTAAAAAATTTCCTTGCCGAGGGATCCCAACCGCCTACAACCGCTTTATTAGCCCCTTTAGACAGGTAACGCAAAGGCCAAACAACAAGACTGCCACAGGCGGCACTCCAAGGCGATACAACAACTTCAGGATCATTTGTTACAAATGCTGCCAGTTGGTGTAGACCGCTCAAAGCTTCAGGCCTTGAAAAAAAAGTAACCAGTTCCGGATTTTCCTCCTCTGAAAAGCTGCTTAATGGCTTGAAAATACAGAACCTGTGAGACGCTGGTTTTGGGTCAACGTACTCAAATATCCGTCTTAGATTGTCCGGTGAATCACAGTAAAATTCGCCTTCCATTCTGTTGGGGATACCAGTGGAAACATAATGAATGATTGTTTCAGTCTGAGGTTTGAGAAAGCCAAGCCAGAAAGCACCACCAGGACATCCGAATTGCTCCGCTGAAAAGTATGCCGCAGTTTTCTTTTTACGGGCACGCCAAATATTCCCAATTACACACGAGAATTGAGTAAATACCGCCTGCCAGTCAATTTCGTTTTTCATTTCTTTTTCGCAGGTAGGAAGATCCTTAGGTTTTGGTGAAAAGCCTTCGGCAGGCTTTTCATCTGTATAAAAAATGCCCATTGGTTCTTCGTCAAGTCCTAAAATTTCAAGGAACTGTGGTAATGACTTTAGTATCTCCCGGTTCATTTTACCTCCTTCTATTGGTACATTTTGATAAGAACGGCAAAGGATGAACAGATCTGCCTTTGATTTTTAATCTTTTTTAGAAAGAGTCAAAGCCGGACTTGCCCCTCTTTACCTCGATAACGTGAACTCAAAGCGCTGTTCTCTAACTTTTGTACCCCATTGATCAGCATATTTTTCTTCGGCTACAGAGAACCCTGCTTTCTCATAAAGATGTCTAGCTGCTCCCAGTCCTTCAAATGTCCACAGGTAAACTTTGGAGTATTCTTTTTCACGGCAGAATTTCATTGCTTCTTCAATAAGTCGTTTGCCTGCACCTTTTCCCCGGAGAGCATCAGATACGATAAACCAGCGAAGATGTGCTCCTTTATCTTGAGCAGAGGAACCGTCTATCGTTATGGAACCTTCGATACGATCATCCACCGACACAGACCAAATACAATCTCTTTTGGCGCTGTATTCATTGATAAATTGCGCCATCTCTGAAGCAACCTTTATCTCAAAAAAATGGCCGAAATCCCAATGTTCGCTGTAATACAGAGCATGTAACTCTGCTACTCGCCCGATAATACCGGGTATATACCCTGTTTTTATCTCAATATTCTGCAAATTAGTATTCCTTCATCCGAAGATAGTCCTTAAGATGACGCCCTTACCCTGATAAGTTCGGCAACTATGCTGACAGCAATCTCCTCCGGAGTTTCCGCTCCGATATCCATCCCTATAGGAGAGTGAACCTGTTTTAATCTTTCTTCTGTAACCCCTTCTTCCATGAGAGCCTGATAAATTTTTTCCCTTTTTCTCTTGCTTCCTATCATGCCTATATATCCACTTGAGCTTTTCAATGCTTCCCTAAGGACATTCAGGTCATGGATATGTCCCCTGGTAATTATCGCAATATAGGATGAAGAAGAAATATTAATTTTTTCAAAGACATCTGAAAATGGAAGTACTATTAATTCATCTGCTTCTTTAAATCTTTCTTTATTAGCAAATTCTTTACGATCATCGATTACTATTACTCGAAACCCGACCATGGAGGCCAGCGAAGCGACAAATGTAGATACATGCCCGGCACCGAAGAGGTAAAGAATATCATAAGGTCTGACAGGCTCAATAAAAACTATTTCTTTGCCTTTTTCAATTTCCGTCAACTTTGGTTTTTTGATTTCAAGAAATTTCGCTAATTTCTTTTTGCCTTTCTCTGAAACCGTTCCTATTTCACCCATTGTGGAACTATCTTCTTCAATCAGGAGACGGCTTGTCTGATCTTCCGGCCTGATCCCAGCTGAAACCAGAGTAAAAAGTACTCCTTTGCGACCTTCTCTTATAAAGTTGCTGATCCTTTTAAATATTTCCCCTGCGGCAGTGTTTTCTGGAAAAACAGGTTCAAGGTAAACATCAACAACCCCACCGCAAAGCATATCGCTTTTAGCCACTTCATCTCCGGTAAGTTGAAAATGTATAATACTCGTTTTTTCTTCCTTTAAACTCTCCTTTGCTCTTTCCATAACCTGGTGTTCCAGAAGACCTCCGCCGATTGTCCCTTTCATGGAACCATCTTCTAAAACGATACATTTAGTCCCGATCGCCCGTGGAGACGACCCTACCTGTCTAATGATTCTAGCCAGTACAACCTTTTGACCCTCCTGTAATAATTTACTGATATCTTCGAAAGGATTTTCCATGAAGCTCTCCTTAGTTGCTTATTATCAAGAGCCAATTTCAAAACGTCCCCTTTTGTCCGATATCTGCGTCAGGCTCAAATTTTAATCCTCGAAATACTACATGTATTCCTGTGGTTAAAATTTTCGCCTTCCTTGATCTTGAACAAAATTGAACATTTTGAAACTGGCTCTCAATTTTGTAATTTTTATGCAAAAAAATATTAACCAAACATATCAGGGCCTGTGGGCAACGATCGGCCAAAGGCCTTGAGGAGCATCCCTTCGGAACTCGAAGAGCAGCCCTTCGGGCTTTGAAGACCACCCTGTTAAGGCTTGAATAATTTCTCTGCGGGAGTTAGGCTTTTTTAAATTAGCCTCAAGTGAAACGCTCTTATAGCGAAGCGCTCCTCAAACGAAGTGCTCTTCTTCGCTTACATCATGATATTCCACGACAGGTGTTTCGTGCAAAGCTCTTCCGATAACTATTCTTTTCAGTACCTCTATCCGGGTCTTGCAAAGAATGTCGGCGATCCTTCGCCCTGACTCCAGTAACTTTTGATTATCCGCCATGTTTAAAAACACAACCTTCTTTGTATGAGAAGGGCAGCCTTTCATAATACCGTTTTTATCAATTAAAGCCGTAGCGACCGACTCTTCTGTTACCGGCTCTTCGTGCCTAAGTCCGGTTATTTCTGCAAATAATTTGTGCCTGAAGACCCACCTTTCCTCCAGGGGTTTACCGATGCCTTTCAAGCCAATAATTCCGACAACCCAACCTGAAGAGCTTGGAATAACCGGCTCATAAAAAGCCGGCGCTTTCAGAGGCCTTCTGGCAGCGCCATCTGCTTCCACCAGTATCCATCGAAAGACCCCGGCCTTCCATATTTCATCAATGACTTCAGGCTCAAACCCTGCGATTTTTCCCAAAGGAGAGTCTGTTCGTTGAGAGGCGGCGGAAATGTGAGGATTTTTTTTTATAAGGAGTTTTGCTTTATCCAACACTTCTTCAAAAGAGTCCGACAGGATAACATGAGGCGACTGATCTTTAGAGGGCATCATAATTTTTGTTGTGGTGGTTGTTAGAACTGTCTCTCCTGCACTGGAAAGTTCATGTGCAATTCGAAACATCAGGCTCGTCTTTCCACCTGCACCGGCAAAACTGACAACGCCACCTTTTTCAAGAGTTAGTGCTTTCCTCAGGGACACCATTGTTTAGATTCTTTCCTTATTAGATCTTTGAAAATTGAAAAGATTATCACGAAAAATGAATTAGCCTTTTAATTCCCCCTAACCATATCCCTGTGGGTTATGTCGTGTGCGAGAACTGTTCCTATGGCTTTTTCTACTCTTACTTTTTTCATATATTTTCTTTCTTGCCGATTTGGTGTATGATCGAAATATTATAAACAAAAACTGGAAACAAGGAGCGATGAACGGCCAATGACCCCCAAAAAACCTACTGCAGGGATAATTCTTGCTGCCGGGATGTCCGAAAGGTTTAAAGACGGTCCGAAACAGCTTTTAAGGCTAAAGGGAAGTTACATGATAGAATATGTGATCCGTGCTTCCCTTGATTCGAAGCTTAACAGAATTTTTCTCGTTATAGGCCACCATCATAAAAAAATCCTTAAAGCCCTTGCTGAAAATATTAAATATTTTAAAAATGACCGATTCGAAATTGTAATCAATCGTCAGTATCGGCAGGGCATGAGCAGCTCAGTCCGTGCAGGTTTGGCTTCCACAGGAAATAAGTTCGGGTCGGTCATGTTCCTCCTTGGCGATCAGCCCATGGTAGATTCCCTTTTAATCGATCTAATACTTAAACGGTTTTATAAATCTGATAAGAACATATGTGTTCCTGTACATAAGGGAAAAAGGGGAAACCCCGCTATTTTCAGCCGTGAATATTTCAATCTTCTTCAGAGAGTTAAAGGGGATTCCGGCGGCAGAGATATAATTATGGCCAACCCCGATGATATATTAAAAATAGATACTGATTCACCTGCCTGCGTTTATAATATCAATACTATGGACGATGTAATGGCGTCGTAGAAAGTCCCATCTACTGCGTTGCAGCGGTTTTTCAGGAACTCGACATACTATATTTTATCGATAAGCGATTTAGAGGAGCTAAAAGCAGCTGTTTTGCATAAAGTTTTTCTCCAATTTAGTTGGAAAAGAGGATTCGAGGATTCAAGGGGTCAAGGGTTCAAGGGTTTGTTTTCTACCGATTTTATAAGCGGTTCAAGCATCCTTTCAACTTCCTGTATATCATCCTTGAGAACCTTATAATTTTCTTTATTTACACAATTTAAATCACCGTCTATGTGACTTTTTCCATACTTTCAGCTCTTTTTAATCCTTAAGCATTTTTATCCGCCTGTTTTATGGTGGATCACTCGAACCCTTGGACCCTTGACTCCTTGAATCCTTTAAAAATCATTAACACTTTTAGCGATGATTATTATATAAAAACCTCATAGAGGATTTGCAGCTATATCAATATGCCATTTGCGGTATTATCAAAACGATTTGCGGAAAAACAATCAGGATTATTATGCTTATAATACATGCAACCAGGAAAAAACTCACACTCTTGAATATGGTCTCAAGAGGCACGTCCGGAACAAGAGCCTTGACAACATAGATATTTACACCAACAGGCGGCGTGATCGCTCCCATGGTAGTGACCATTGTAATGATTATTGAAAACCAGATAGGGTCAAACCCGAGGGCGATGCCTAAAGGAAAAAATATCGGAATCGTAAGGACGAGAAACCCTAAAGAGTCCATGAAACAGCCACCTACCAGGTATATTGACAGGATTAATGCAAGGACGATGTATGGCGATACGGGCAGCCCTGCTGCAAAATCCGCTATCATGAAGGGAAGGCGTGTAACCGCGAGAAAACGCCCGAAAATGATTGCCCCTGTGACAAGTACGAAAACAAAACAGGAAATCTTCAAGGTCTCACGCATTGACTTTACTATTCCTGACCATGTAAGCTTTCCTGCTATAGCGGTAATAACAAGGGTGAGAAATACTCCTACTGCGCCTGCTTCCGTGGGAGTGAAAACACCTATATAGAGTCCCCCTATGACAAACATAAATATTGCCAGAGCTTCTATCACGCCGATGAGTGATTTCAGTTTTTCTTTAAAGGTTGTTTTGGGGCCTGCAGGGCCGAATGCAGGGTAAATTCTGCACAACACAAAAATCGTCAGTATAAAGAGAAGTCCGAGAAGCACGGCAGGAAGTATTCCTGCAAGAAACAGTTTGATGATGGACTGTTCCGTCTGAAGTCCGATTATGATAAGAACGATGCTTGGAGGCATAACAGTGCCCAGCGTTCCGCCGGTTACAACGGTTCCGGTACTCAGACTATCGCTGTATTTATACTTTTTCATCTGCGGCATGGCAACGGCCCCCATGGTGGCGGCTGTCGCAGTATTCGATCCGCATATTGCAGCAAA
>DAOWEJ010000095.1 GCA_030638575.1 Deltaproteobacteria bacterium
GTTCATCCTGGTACTCAACGGTAAGATCGTGACATATGGCCTGTGTATCAAAGCATGCAAATTCACATCGTGCCTGGCCGATACAATGGGAAGGTGTCCTAAGGTTGGACCCGGAACCGCCAAGATCCTGGTTAAGGTTATGGCCCAGTTCCCAAAAGACTTCTTCAAGCTGGGGTGTTGTTGTGCCAAGGAAGATGATATCACCTGTAGAGCCGTGCATGTTTGTAAGGCCGCTTCCGCGCCTTTCCCAAAGTTCACAGATATCTTCTAAGTATTTCGTGGTATAGAACTTGCCTGCCGGCTGGCTTACACGCATGGTATGGAAATGAGCAACGCCCGGGAACATTTCGGGTTGATCGCAATACCGTCCGATAACACCGCCGCCATAGCCGAATACACCTACGATTCCACCATGTTTCCAGTGAGTCCTTCCGTGCTTAAAGGAAAGCTCAAGCACGCCGAGAAGGTCTTCAACCACATCCGTCGGAATCTGGTATTCTACGTTCTTTTCATTCTTTGCCCTTGATGCAGCTTCTTGTTTGAGATCGTCTACAAAACTCGGCCATGGTCCGGACTCAAGCTGATCCAACAAAGGAGTTTCATGTTTTGCCATCGTAATTTACCTCCATTCTTGTTAAAATTAACCACTGAGACTATAAATATTTTTTATTTCCCCTTTCGGGTCAGTTATAGTCACCTCCTCTCAAACTGCTGTTTATTCATTAAAAATTATAGATAGATCTTTTGGGATAGAATTTCTTTCGAAGCAAAAATAACATATAGAATCAATACTGACCCTTGTCAATAAAAAATCTGCGGCCAGTTAATTATTAATGGAGCTATACAAAACAGCAACATGCGATTGGAGCTGATCTTTAATTACCGGGACTTCCGGCGACCTGGGGTTATATCTGTTTGCAATTGCAAAAGACAGATCATAGAGTTGTTGCTCAGGCAGGACTGACAGGTAATCCTGGAAAAAATCGGCCTGGGGCGCAGGAATTATCGGGATCTGTGGTTTTAAAGCCAGAGCCTGGTAAAATCCCTTAAGGGTTTCTTCAACAGTGCAATCGTCAGACCATACAATATCTCCTGTGCCGTCTAATCTGTCAAGACGCATACGGATAGACATATTTAAAAAAAAGACCAGCATCCCCTCCATGACAAATTTCAGGTCTATATTTTTTTTTTCAATTTCGTTTTTATTGTCAAACATGGACGCATATTCCCGGACAGTTATGAGCTTTATGTCTATCTTATCCTTATTAATTTTTACGACAAAATCTCCGGCTGCATGATGCCATGGAAATATTTGTTCAAAGGTTTCTATATTATAATAAAAGGTCAAAATCATAGCGGCTTTCCGGTAAAGCTGTCTTGTCTGCTTTTCTGACAGGAAAAAGTTGTCATAAACAGGATCCCATACATGTATTCTCTTGCCGGAACAGGTTTGATCGCAGGTGATGTGAAATTCATTAAAACCTTCAAACCATTGCCCTAAAAACATGCTGATGTTAAACTTGTTGTTTAGACTAACTTCGCCTTTGCTGTATACCACTGGAAGATATGAAGATTGAAAGTCGCTGTTTAACTTTTTCAGCAGAGAATATTCTCTATCCATAGAGCTTTTTCCCGTATCGGAAACAGCAACGTTCAGTACAAAGAAAACTTTTTCTCCTTCAACCACAGCTTCAACCCTGGCAGGGTGGTAAAATTCTCCATGCTTTTCCTGAAAGATATTAATTTCTTTAATGCCTGAAGAGTCTATGTTCCGATTTGTGCACTTTGATACTGCACTTGTAATTGCCTTGAAGTCGTTTGCTGAAAGGAAAGATCTGGCTGCGCTGAAATAATCCCCATAACAAAAAGAAATGCCGGAAGCTTTTTGTGATTGCTTCCGGCTCACAGGTATTGAGGATTTCCATATCTTGCTGTCTTTTTGAACCTGATTTTTTATGTTCGAGAGGAAATAATTAAATTGCGGCTTGGCTGGCATGTGTTTGATTTTCAAGAGGTAATTTTATTCTTTCCTTTGCTTTTCAATCTCTTTTAGTATCTCCGATGCGACTTCATAGCCGAGTTCAACAGCTTTATCACAATGCTTAGCAGCCAACTCAAAATTCTCTTTCTCCAGATAGGCAATTGCCAGGTTGTTGTGTGCAACGGCAAAACCCTCCTCAAGGTCAAGAGCCTTCAGGTTGGTCTCTATACTTTCATCCACCATCCCTTTTATCAGATATGCATTTGCCAGTGTTGTGAAAGCCTGAAGGAACTTAGGGTTCCATCTTGTCGCCTTTTCAAGTGCAGTAATCGCTTCGTCAACATTGCCCAGCTGGAGTTGCGCAAATCCAATATTTGCCCAGCCTTCTGAAAATCCTGCTCTTGAGTGCACTGCCC
The DNA here is from genome assembly GCA_030638575.1 of Deltaproteobacteria bacterium. Taxonomy (GTDB): domain Bacteria; phylum Desulfobacterota; class Desulfobacteria; order Desulfobacterales; family JAUWMJ01; genus JAUWMJ01. The sequence continues at coordinate 2,398 of DAOWEJ010000095.1, forward strand.
GCTTATTGTATTCAAGGCAACCTTCCAGATCCCCCTTCTGAAGACAGATTCCCCCCAGCTGCACATAAGCTTCAGCAAGATTCGGGCTGCAGTCAACAGCAGCAAAAAGCTCTTTTTCAGCTTCATCATATTTTTTCAATCCCAGTAGGCCGACCGCAAGATTGTAATGAGATGTTCCGCATTCCGGGTTCCCGGCAATGGCTGCTCTTTGCATGGCAATATATTCTTCAGCGTTTTTTACTTTAGGCATTATTTTATCCTTATTTTTTTCTTTTTAAGATTAAAAACTCACAGGGTGTGTATGGCAGCAACTGTTGATTGTCAAGAAAAAACAAGTCGATATATATTGTCTTAATAAAAAATCGCAGGCAGGGTAAACGCCTTTTTAAAATAATGTTACCTTTGGAACTGTTCCGGGGCTTTAAAACTTTTTCTCCAGCCGATATCAACCTATACTGTAGGAGGTGACCCGATATTTCATGATTTTGCGTAAATATTTTAAAAGATAAGACAATCTGTGCATCAAATCATAAATATCGGGTCACGGCGATATATTCTGCTAACTGAAAAAGATATCGTCTTTCAGAAAAAACCTTTAAGCCCCTCCTTATTAAGTTGATTTATTCTGATTTTATTTTTCCAAATGAGTTTACCCTGAAATCGCAAGAATAGTCTCTTGACAGGCAAGAGTATTGATAATATAGAAAACGATATAAAAGTTGGAGAAGAAAGGGTGTTTTTATTAGATGGCTAGAACTTTACAAACAGGAGGTACTCATGGCAGATTTTTACATTAATGTTTTTTTGGACGATGAGAAACTCAAAAAGATTGAAGAAGCAGGAGTGGCCGATCAGATTGCTGAAATAGACGGTAAGAAGGCTATTCAGATAGGTATGACAAAAAAGGACAAAAAGAAACTCGTTAAGGGCATTGATAGTCTTACATTCGACGACTCAAATGCATGTGTACTTCCGGAAGATGCGGAGACTACACTTATGGCAGTTATATCCGAAGTAAAGACCCTTGATTGTATGAAATTTGCTATCATAAAGCTTTATAATCCGCTTGCAGGAAGGGGTATATCCGGAAGGGGCTCAGGCGGGCGGTAGTATTGTTATTAAAATTAGCGCCGTAATCGAGATCTTTGAAAAACGTTCTTCCTTTAAAAGGGGATGTTTTTCAAAGGTCTCATACATGCCACATTCTTTAGCTTCTTCTTTAATCCTCTGTTAGCATAAATCCAAAATGTTTTCAGCTCCAGCGATTTTTAATCTTATTCCTCAGGCAGTTTCAATAATTTTGTTTCTTTTTTTTATGATATTTATTATGTGTTGGGCAATATTGTTTTAAATAAGGAGGTCATATGAACACAGGATGTTACACAGCGCTCGTTACACCGTTTAAAGGAGATGCTGTAGATGAAGAAGGACTTAACAGACTTATCGATTTTCAAACAGAAAACCGGATAACCGGCATTCTGGCTGTTGGGACAACCGGAGAAAGCCCTGTCTTATCATGGGAAGAGCATAATAAAATTATTAAAATCGTTGCAAAAAAAACAAAGGATAGATGTGCCTGTATCGCAGGTGCAGGAAGCAACAATACAAAAGAGGCCCTTGCTGCAACAGAGCATGCGGTTGAGGAGGGCGTGGATGCAGTATTGCTTGTCGATCCGTATTATAATGGGCCAAGCTCTCTTGAAATCCGCAGGGAATATGTAAGCCCGGTGGCAAAAGCCTTTCCTGGTATGCAGGTGATTCCTTATGTTATTCCGGGCAGAACAGGCGCACAGCTTCTGCCGGAGGATCTTGCCCTTTTGAACAAAGAGTTTCAAAATGTAAGCACGGTAAAGGAAGCCACAGGCAATATAGAAAATATGAAACGCACAAGGGAATGCTGCGGATCAGATTTTACTATTATGTCCGGTGATGATGGCCTGACTTATGAAATGATGACAGATCCCCAGATAAATGCTGCAGGTGTCATCTCAGTTGCTTCAAATGTTGCACCCGGGGCCGTTACACGGATGGTTCGCCTCCTTGAGCAGGGAGACACGGCTGAAGCCGAAAAACTTTTATCTGCGCTTAATCCGCTTTTTAACCTCGTAACAGTTAAAACAATGGAAAAGACGCCTTATGGCGAGGTAGTTTGCAGGGCCAGAAATCCTCTTGCAATGAAAGCGCTTATGTCTATTCTCGGTATGCCGTCAGGAGGATGCAGACAGCCTCTGGGAAAAATGACTGAAAACGGATTGGAAAAAGTTCTTAACGCTGCACGTGTGGTACAAACAGATGCTCCAGAAATATTCGAGCCTGTGGCAGACTTTTTCGGTGTTAATATTGAGGATCGATTAAACAACCCATCTGTATTTGAAGGACTTTATTACGAAGAATATTAAAACCAGTTACCTTTCAATCAATAATCAGACCTAACAGATACTTAAAAATGGTTATTTTCAGAAAAGTCTGTTTAGGCCGCCCCTCTGCTGAAAGATCTTATTTTTTACAGTTTGCCGCCGATCTGCTTTTGACCGAAGAATGCCAGGGCAAACACCCCCGGCATTCTTCGGATATTTCTTCGCTTTAGATACCGCCATTGCTCAAGACGCACTTTATAATGATATTAAGCAATCAACAGTTTTTTTCTTGACACTCAATTATAAAAATATTATAATTTCAGGCTGTAACTTGATGCTTTTTCTACCATGCGAAAAAGTTTTCTATGTCCTATCGAAGTTTATATGCTGCTGCTATCTGTTCGGCTGACAAATCATAATGGTTTGTAGCGACAAGGTATTTTGCTCCGTCAACTTCATAACCAATAAGTCGCAATGGTTTTTTGGTCTGGTTGATTTCGGCAGTTCCGAGCAATACGACAGAATCGAAAAAGACAATGCCATCAAGTTCAACCATATTGGCTTTAACAGATGACCTTCAAACCTCATTTCCAAAGGCATGTTGCTTTGGGATTCAAGGGGCGGTATTTGAATCATCGCGTCAATAGTTGGTTAGAATAAATTACCAAATGATGGTACATACTTTTTCTTAAAAAGATCTAACACACGCAGCATATTTATAACCTAATCATAGATGACGGCTTCGTAAAAAGTCAAAAAGCCATTTTTTATAAAAAGTTTTAGGTGTTTGATAAAACAGCTAACTGCTTTAACCTAAAATTCTAAACCTGATGAATTCGACTTTTTACGAGTTCATTATAGATGATATAGTATAAAGCAATTAAACAAAAACATAACATCAATGAAAGGAAAGAATTATGGCAAAACAAGAAAAAGATTCAACTATTACAGACTATGGAAAAATTTCAAGTAGTATGGCCATGAAGGAATCCATTTCAGATACAGAAACAAGGGTTCTGCATCAGTTAATGTCTGGGCGAACTGTTGAATCTGTGGAATCTTGTATCAGTTATGCGAGATTTCTCAGAATGTCCGGGCTGA
>DAOWEJ010000118.1 GCA_030638575.1 Deltaproteobacteria bacterium
TCCCGCGGTATATCATCTTCCTGGGCCTTTACCTGTATCGCTTCAATTACCTTGGGATCATAAATCAGACGATCAATTAAAACCCGCCTTTTGGTAAGCTGAAAGGGTTTGATATCTATTTCAAGGCGCTTGCTTATTTCATCTATTACTCTATTGACCCGGCGTCGCAAAAACCAGCGAGTGCTGGGAATCAGCACCCTGTCCAGAATTGCCCAGATTGTGATTGCAATCAGTAATATAAAAATCCATATTGATATTGTGATCTGTCCGCTCATGTCATTTTGCCCTTCGGACTGTCATTGGTCATTTGGCATTGTTCTTTTTTCATTAACCTTAGTGCTCTAATTCGTTAATTCGATGATGTAATTTATTTAGATTTCTTTAACCGCCCGCTTCGGGCTTCGCTCTGCAAGCTACGACCCGACAAGTCGCTCAAGACGCTGAGAACGCAGAGTTAAAAGTTTTTTCCTTTGCCGTTGAGAGGACGGCAAAGGAAAATCAATCAGCGTTTATATTGTTACAACTATATGTTTTTATATCAAAATGATTCTTTGCGTTCTTTGCGGCTCTGCGGTGAAAATAAAACATTATACGTAATCGTATTTAAAAATATATTTACTTAGCCACTTCAGTCACTCAACTACTTAACTACTTTTCAATTCAGGCCGCATTATTTTCTCAAGCTGAAGTCTTTGCTTTTCAAAACCTTCTCTGTTTTGTGACGCTTCAAATTTAATCATTTCCCCGAAGCTAAGTGTAATTTTTGCAAAAGGTTTTGGGAGTATAAATGTGTCCCAGCTATTCATATACCATGCTTTGTCTGCAGAAGTATATAAAGGAACAGTCATTGCACCAGTAGTATGAGCCATACTAATCACCCCTGCTTTTACTACTCCTGCAGGTCCCCTCGGTCCATCCACTACATGAGCTGAAAGTCTGGACTTTTTAAATCTGTCAATCATCCCATGCAGCGCATCTCTTCCTCCTCTTGAAGAAGAACCACGAACAGGATGCCAGCCACTCCTTTTGGCTACTCCGGCTATGATTTCTCCATCTTTACTCTTGCTAATCATAAGACTGGGGTTGTATTTTTCATACTTTTTAAAAAATCGGATAGCAGGGAAAAACTGCTGGTGCCATATACAAATCAATACACTGCCGCCATTTTCAAGGTACGTCAGCCAGTCGTCCTCATTTTCAACCTTGATACAAAATGTCCAGCTATAAGCGCGGATCAATCTGTAAAGCAAAGCGGTTGCCAGCTGTGATGTAATAGCATTTCTGATTTTCTTAAACATTACTATTTTATGCCCTGCATTTAATGCAATTTATATAGAGAAAAGAGGACAGCACAAAAGAATGTCCTGTTACACCTTGTACAACCGGTTTGCTATTCTAGTCAATGATATTGTCAAGCTGAAAATTAACTTGCAATAAAGGAAAGCAAGAGAGGACTGTTTAAAAAGGAGGGTTGTGCCTGAACGAGAAGTTTGTTCAGGCACAAATCCGAAATTTTAAATAATTAAGCCGAAGCGGGATGAGTATCAAACGACATCGAAAAATGGATTAAAACGACATTCTGATTCCTGCAAATATTGCATCATCATCCCAGTCTCTTTCTACAGGCTCTTCAAATCTAATATCTATCATTCTATATCCGGCAAATGCTGTAGCCCATTTATTAATATGAAAATTAAAAGAACCTTTAAATTCCATATATCTTTCCGTATCACGGAAACTGAGAATCTTCGGCGCCCCTGAGAAACTGGCAGATATGCTTATAGGCAGTTGGGTAGTATTTTTCCTGAAATCGTAATCGCCAAGAAATTGAAAGCATAAGGCCCCGACCTCATAATCTACATCACGAATCTCCACTTCACCGAAAACACCCCTAAAACCTAATCCAAGACTTAACCCGGGTGTGAATATTTGATCTTTTATGTCCATGTGCGCATTTGCAATCCAATAATCATCATCACTATAAAGGAACCCTGCTCCTAATACTAGAGGGGTATTATAAGGTGTAATCTGTGTATCCAGCCATCCTTCTGCTTCCGACGAACCTACATTAATACCGATACTTGTATTTGCTCCCTGAACTATTCCTGGAAAAATAAAAACTGCTAAAATGATTGTAAGTGCTATTTTTTTGATATTCATAATTATTACCTCCTTAGTCGAAATTTTGATATTACACGTTAAATAATTGAATAAAAACCGCTCTATCCTCTTTTCTCCTTTCAGTCCATGGGCAAGTGCGGATTAACATTATAGTGATTGGTTTTTAACATCTTCAGCTACAAAGTTCGCAGGACACTCAAAATAGATGCATCTTTTACATTCATTCCTTCGAATTGTCATGCCAAACGCTGCCAGTGAAAATAAATAGATCACCAGCAAACCAGGAAATAACCTCATCCAGTAGATAGGAAAAAATATTAAAATTAAAGCTGCAATTAACGATATCCCCTTTTCAAACAGGTTTAAAGGACCTGGCCTTGCCTTGAAATATCTTGGAACCCCCCAAAAAAACATACATTTAACAACCTTTTCACTATTAATATAATGTGGACAATGGCTGCAGAAAAATCGGTACACAATAATAATCAGAAATATACATGCAGCAATATAAAGGCTGAGCAGCATAATCGATGCCTTGAACATGGCTATACAGGCAGTAATAATAGGTACTGCGGCAACCAGATTCCAGTAAAGATAATCACGAAATTTATGCTGCTTCTTTAATCCGGCTAAAGGCTCAACCATTTTTTACATCCTAAAAATTGAAACAAATCCAAAGCAAAAAGTATTCCATACAGGACAATTTATTAATGTTATATAATTACAAGCAGTTAAACAATACAGGAAATTTAATGGCTGATTAAGATGTCTTATTTAGTGCAAATAACAGATATATTAATGTACATCAACAAACCGATATGGTTTTTAATAACTTATTTCACACAACTTCGAACCGGTTTAACTCGATGTTTTTCTTTGCTCTTACCGGATCGAAAATATTACCGTTCATTGCAATATAAACGCCGTCCGGCAGCAATTGAACAGCAGTAATTGCACAGGCAATGTTAAATACGGCGTCAGTCATCCTGAACTTTGCGGGCTGCATCGCCCCTGTTAGTACAATGACTTTGGCGGGTATATTACAAAGGGCTTTTGCAGTCAAGATCATGGTATCGGTACCGTGGGTTACTACAAAATGCCGGTTCGAATCGGACCTGATTTTTTCATAAATCAAATGACGATCCTCATCTGTCATATCAAGACTGTCTTTCCGCATTAACGGTACAACCTCGTATTCGAATGTAATGTTTGCCTCCTTCAACACTTCGGCAATCTGGGGATCACCAATATGATATTCACTCTTTTCGTCAAAGTATATCTTATCGATGGTTCCGCCGGTTGTAATAATCTTGATTTTCATTTTCTAATCATTACCTATATTATCAGCTTTAAATGTTTATATTAACAGATAAGGCGCTTTTCGTATTTAGACGGTTTCGTAAAAAATAACCCCGATGGCTAAGTAAAAAGTTCCATATACAAAGCGTAGTGGTTTTTCAGGGACGAGGCAATACATGTAGTATGCCGAGTGTCTGAAAAACCGCTACAACGCAGTAGATGGGACTTTTTACGACGCCATCAAGACTGTTTTACACTCTTTTCTTAGCAACCAAACGGGCAAAATGTTCAAAAGACCGGTCAAAGGATCGTTCCGCATCGTCGGGAAAGCAGCAGGCAGGAAGTTCCCTCATTTTCAGGTGATAACTTATGCATTCACAGCAGATTCCTTTACGTGAACACGGTTCATAGCTGCAATTACATAATATAAGATTTTTCTCTTTGTTACATTCCATAAATTTTCTCCTGAAATCTTGCGATATTTATATGTAGGAAAGTAAATCTCCTAGCTCCAGGTTTTGATTCTGTAGTCTTTTGGCAGGTGCGCAGTACCTTTTACACAAGGTATTCCTGTCTCTTTATTTACTTTTGCAATGATTTCATCGATGTTCTCACAAAACCCGCCATTTTCCATAAACCAGCCTTTATCTTTCTTTTCAGCAAAGGTACATGTGCAAAAATGGATCGCCTCAGCTCCCTTGGCCTTTAGAATCTTTGATAAATCAACCGCAACATCACCAGGACACCGGCAGGTAAAAACACCTGCCGGTATACAATCTTCATATATCTCAAATCCCTCTTCTGTTCCCATTAGACATTTAAAACAGTTTGTTAAAGGACAACGATCCATGTTCTTTTCACATCGTATAATTGCTATTTTTTTCATTTTTCATCCCCTTTTCTTCATGTTTTATCTGCTATTTTACATACCTCATCCCTTAATTTTTCCATCACCACATGATAATAAGGCTGCTAAGCCTTTATAACCAGGTACACCAAGTATCCCACATAACAGAACAAGAGAACAAACCCATCTTTACGTTTCATCGTAAAACCTTTTATCATCATCAGCCAAGGCAAGAAACTGGTAAACAGCATAACCAGATAATCAATCCATAGTCCGCTTTCAAAAAACCCTCCGGGAATCGGAATCGGTCGTACCAAAGATGCGATGCCAAGTACGCCCATAATGTTAAAAACATTACTGCCCACCAGATTACCGATGCTGATATCCATTTCCTTTCGCAAAGCGGCCACCACGGAAGTAGCGAGTTCCGGTAGGGAAGTGCCTAAAGCCACGATGGTCAGACCGATGAATTTTTCGCTGACTCCCAAGATATTCATAATACTTACAGCGTTTTCCACTACGATTTGAGCTCCGAAAACAACACCGGCTATCCCGACCAAAATCAGGATGATCTGTTTTGGCATGGAAGCGATATATCCGATCTCCTCCAATTCGGAATCGATATCGGAAGCCGCTTCAATGTTGACATCTTGGTATCCCTTTTTTGCAAAATAATAATTGATAAAGGTATAAATAATGATCCCGCCGAACAGCGTCGCGCCCTCAATTCGGCTAAGTTTCGAATTTAAGGTTATTACCAGAAGATATAAGGAAATACCGAGCATGACCGGTATGTCACGTTTGATAACGGACGGATCACATTTTATGGGTTGAAATACGGCCGCCAAGCCGAGCACGAGAGCGATATTACAGATATTGCTGCCGACCACGTTTCCCACTGCAATCATACTTTTTCCCTTAATAGAGGAAACAAGACTGACGACCAGCTCAGGTGCGGAGGTGCCGAATGCAACCACTGTTAGGCCAATCACAATCGGCGTTACTCCAAGGCTCCGTGCAAGGCTGGATGATCCCTTTACCAGCCATTCAGCGCCGAAATATAATAACACAAATCCAATAATACAATAGAACCCATACAGGATCACAGTTTTAATCTCCTTTTTTGCGCTGGGAAAAATGTGTTTAGATATTTCAGTGGTCGCGGGCTTTTAGCCCAAGATATCAGCTATTCTTTGTCACTTTTTTTAGTACGTTAAACGGTTCAAAAAAGGAAGTCAAGATTAATGGGAGAAGCTATTTTGATAAAACCGACTACAGCTGTGCAGCTAAAAAACCCCCTCCTGATTGAGGAGGGGGTTTGGGGGAGGCAATAAATTAGAAACCCAAATATCATGCATAGAGTGTGAAAAATCGGATTTCCCATTTATATTGGTTTGGGACTACAATCAATTACTATTTCATATCAGCTTTATACATAAGCTTTTTATCCATCTTATAGGTCCAGGGAAGACCCTCAAGGCGCCAGCCACCTGACCATCGTTGCCCATAAAAACAACTGTCCTTGTTTTTATTCTTTCCGCCTTCAAAACCGCCCATCATATTAAAGATTTTCTTTTCTAAAAAGCCGGCCTTAACAGCCTCATTACAAGCTGCACAGCTCCTGTTTCCACTCCTACAAAAAAATATTAACGTGTCAGTCTTGGGGTTGAATTGGCTGAGAAGATCTTTGCCAAAATTCGGATTTTTAGAATCTGCGTATCCCTTTTTCCCAACCTTTGTAGAAAAAAACTGTATAGGAATATTATATGCCCCTTTGGCATGGCCTACGAGTTGATATTCAGGTCTGGTTCTGCAATCAACAAGAAAAGTGTTTTTTGGATTTTTCTTTACCATTTCAAAGGCTTCGACCGGTGTAACATCTCCGCCAAGGTGGTCCTTATTAACCTTGTAACTGTACCCTGCAAATGCAAAAGAAGAGATAAGAAATACCATTGCCAGGGAAATGAAAAGTGTTCTTTTAATATTCTTCATCTTTTATCTCCTTATTTTTAATGAATTTAGAAAAATTTGAATTCATCACCCAACAAGCCAAAAAAGTTGAGCGCTTTGCTTAAAGAGCACTACGTTTGAAGAGCGCTTTGCTTGATGAGCACTTCGTTTTAGGCATTAAATCCGCCGTAGGCGGATGCTCCTCAAGGCCGTCAGGCTACTCCTCAAAGCCCGAAGGGCTGCTCTTTACGGTCTTTAGCCGCTCAGTGATTCTTATTGCCCCACCTCCTTTACCGGTTTCGGAATTTTTATTTCAGGTACGATGACCCCTGAATTGGCCTTTATTTCCCATTTTTCCATATCATTCTTGCTTAAAAAAAGTAAATTATTACCATGACAATTGTTGCATTTCTCGTTCTGGGGGGTTTTGCGCTGGATATTATGAGGAGCAGTCAGTTTCCACGTGGGAAGTGCATCAAAATCGCTGAGACCGTTTTTCACATAAAAATCAAAAAGCCCGGGATCTGCCGGCGGATGACGTAAAGTCACAAAATTATAAGGTCTGTCTTTTTTTTTATCAGGATTTAGTCCTATTTTCAAAAGCATTTTGCTCTTTTTATTCTTGAAATATACCAGCCCCTTTTTATCTGTTCCCACATGGCAACTGAAGCAGTTTTTATATGCCTGCGAATGGCATACCTGGCAGGCAACCTTATCTTTGTGAACCTTGTGAGACTCTGTCTTAGGTTTTGCCGATATAACCTCCTTGTGACATTTCAGACACCTGGGCCGCTGGAAAAGATCTAACCTGGTATTAACTCCTTTTGCATCGGCATGCATCTCTTCTGCTGTATGGCAGTCCATGCATGTCATTTCCTCTTCGTCATAATGAACATCCGCATTATATTCTTCGTTTGCGCCCGTATATTCTCCGTATACACGCCCGCCGTGACAACTCGCACAGGTAGTATCCATGGACGGTTTTTTTTCAAAATTATGCCTGTTTAAGAAACCGCCTTTTGCATAAGTAGGGCGGCTTACGTGGCATTGGCCACAACTTGAATGACATTTTCCACAATGCTTTTCTTTGGCCTTACAAACTTTTTCAAGAACCTTTTTGTCTTTTTTATTTGCTCTGGCCCTAATAACCCGTCCAAAAGGCGCCAGAGTATAATGAAGGCTGTTTTTGGCAGAGAAAACGATTTCTTCGTGGCATTCACCACAGACCCTGTCAGCATCAGGGAATGTTGGATCTTTTATGATTCCATTGTGTGCAGTTTGCCAGTTGGAATCTTTAGGATCACCCCCGTGGCATTCCTCGCATGCTATTTGCCCGTGCTCGGTCTCTAAAAAAGAAGGTTTAACATAAATCTTTTCGTATAGCTCCAACGGAGCCAGAGGCCCCCCTCATCCTTCACCTGATGTCTCCGCCGATTCACCCTGCTTTGGCCGCATCTTTTCTATTTTCCAACACAACCGCATAAGGTCTTTCAGGTTGGTATGGCAGCTTATGCACTGACTTTCAGTACCTGTCTCTTTATTCATGGAAATCGCCGGTTTCAGAAAAAGTAAAACCGAAAGAAGAATAAAAATAGCGGCCCAAACAAGTCTTTTCATTTTTTTCAATGTTTTCACCCCGTTAATAGCTGATGTTTTTCATTTTTTCATTCCCTATGATTTAGTCTGACAAACTTTACTCTATATCAAGAATCGTGCCAGACAATTAGCCGTGTTATCTAATTGTAATTGCACGCTTTAATTATACAGACATTAAAATAGATCAAATCCGTGCAAACCGTAGTTTGCACTTAATTTGTAGCGTAAAGCGTTTTTTGAACGTCGAACATCGAACGTCGAACACCTAATGATGAAATCGGTGAGTTTATGCTGAGGGACCGAAGTGCTCCGCCGGTTAATAAATTGGCATAATACCTTATTCAAAATTCGACGTTGGACGTTCGATTTTCGATGTTAATAGCTTTTTAGCTTGACGTCTATGTCCTTGATATTGGGATGGATATTGGATTGTAATCTGCGGGAATCGCGATGCTTTAAGGCTCCTTCGAGGGGTCTTCATCAAACCACTCGATCTACGGGTGGTAGGTGATTTGCTACTACCATGGACTCCGGTTTTCACAGGACTGATGACTTTTTTGTGAGAGCATCAAGAACAGAAGCACAAAACCAGACAAGTGCCTAATTAAGGTGACACTGATGTTTTTATATAGCAGCAATAATAAGTTTTTTCATCAAACTCTAAATTTATCCGTTTTAATTCTGTATCTTCTGATAATTTTTTGAAAAGATTGCCGCTTAATCCCGCTTTTGTGGGCTGCCTGGCTTACATTGCCTCTGGTTTTCTTTAAAAGACCGGTTACATACTTTTTGCTGAATTCCTCTATCATTCTCTCTTTTAGTAACTTGTATGGCTGGGAAATATCTAAATCATCGGCAGCAAAACTGCCCTGGTTTTCTTTAAAAGGTAAATCCTTAATATCAATAACATCACCTTGCGCGATAGCCATGATACCTCGAATTGTATTTTCCAGTTCCCTGATGTTGCCATGCCAATCCCTTGCAAGAAAATAGCTTATGGCTTCGGGAGTGATCTTCTTGGCAGTAACATCAAGTTCACGGGCTGATTTCTTAAGGAAATGTTCTGTCAAAAGAGGAATATCCTCTTTCATTTCACATAAGGGAGGCATTGTCAGTTTCACCACATTAAGTCGATAATAAAGGTCTTCTCTAAACAGCTTGTCTTCCATCTTTTTTTCAAGGTCTTGATTCGTTGACGCTATGATTCGAACATCGACCCTTTGAACATTAGTATCTCCAAGGGGTCTTATCTCTTTTTCCTGGAGCACGCGCAGGAGTTTAGTTTGCAATGGAATAGATAAATCTCCGATCTCGTCTAAGAATATACTGCTGCCGTCAGCCTCTTCAAACAATCCTCTCTTGTCGGAAACGGCATCTGTAAAGGCTCCCTTGCGGTATCCAAAAAGCTCGCTCTCTAAGATATTCTCAGGCAGTGCAGGACAATTAACAGTAACCATACTCCGGTGACGCCGTTTACTTAGTGAATGGATGGCTCTTGCCGCAAGATCCTTGCCGGTGCCTGTTTCGCCAAGAATCAAAACTGTGACATCGCTTTTGGCTATCATCTGTAAGGTACGAAAAACTTTAAGCATAGCCTCACTTTTTCCAACCATGTTTTCAAACGATTCCTTTTCATGTACCTTCTCTATCAGCCGAGCGTTTTCGCGTACCAGGCGATTTAACTCTATCCCTTTTTTCAAAAGATGAATCAACCGCTCTTCATCAAAAGGCTTTTGGATAAAATCGTATGCTCCCGCCTTGATGGCTTCTACGGCCATTTCAATGGTACCGTAAGCCGTCATCATAATAACCGTTACAAACTGGTTAAGATCATTTATAGCATGCAAAAGGGCAATACCATCCATCTCTGGCATGCAGATGTCAGCCAGTACTACATCTATGGGTTCATTTTTGATAAGTTCAATGGCATCAAAGCTGTTCTCCGCTATCAGGACTTGGCAGTCCATTTCCATATCAACAGTACGCTTCAGACCTTTGAGAAGATCGGTTTCATCATCCACAATCAATATTGTATCTTTCACACCCATATTCTTTGCCTTTAATTTTTTCAATTTGCAGAAATAAGAATTGTAAATGTGCTTCCCTTTCCAGGCGAACTTTTTACTTCTATTTCTCCTCCATGCTGTTTAACAATCCCGTATATTACCGCCAGCCCGAGACCTGTACCTTTTCCCGCTGCCTTTGTTGTAAAGAAGGGGTCAAATATCCTGTCTATGTTCCTTTCGGATATGCCGCATCCTGTATCCTCAACCTCAATGACAACAACTTTATTTTTCTTCTGAAGGGCTGTCCTGACTGTTAACTCTCCCCCTTCCTGCATGGCCTGCCTTGCATTCATTAAAAGATTCATGAACACCTGTTTCATCTTTTGAACATCCGCGATAAGCAATGGAATATCCTTTTCAAACCGGCGATTTACCACAATCTTTTCTTTTAGCATCTGCGGTTCCATCATATACATTATCTCTTCGATACAGGCGTGTATGTCTGTTTTTTCCTTTCTCGAATCTGAATTTCTTGCAAAATTCAAAAGAGAATCAATTACAGACCTGCATTGCTCGGTATGCTTTTTAATTATCCGGATGTCTTTTAATGTCTGGCTATCCTGTTTAACGCCCTTTTCAATTAGGTTAGAATAACACTTAATAACTTCTATGGGATTGTTGATTTCATGAGCCACGCCTGCGGCAAGCTGTCCAATAGAAGCCAGTTTTTCAGTCTGTACAAGCTGTTTTTCAAATCGTGTCTTTTCCGTAATATCGCGAAGAGTCCCCTCAAATCCACAAGAACGATCCTGTTCGTCCACCCACATGTTTGCTGTAATCAGAACGTACATCAGGTTGCCGGAGTTGTCTTTCATGTTGACTTCATGATCTTTCACAAATCCTTTTTCCTGTATTGTTTCAAAGATCGAGATCCAATCCCCGGCATCCCAGAAAAGCGTTTTGAAAGATTCGATTGAAAGCGCCTCCGGCAGATCCTTAAAACCAAATAGTTTTATCCCTGCCTCGTTAATTTCAACTATCCGGGCCTCCATGTCACAGATAAAAATGGTATCCTGTGAAGCTTCAAACAGCCGCCTGTATTTTGACTCGGATGCCTTTAATCTGTCGTGAGTCTGCCTTAAGTTGATGGCAGCATTCTCAAATTCTTCTTTGAGTTGCTCGACTTCATCAGCAGACTCAACAGGGTTATCTTTTTGTGTTTGGATATCTTTCCCTGAAATTCCCCTGAAGGCTGACAGCATCCCTTTGAGATCAGCAATAATAGTTCTGTTAAAGAGAAGATAAAAAAGCCCGAACAGGCTAAGAAGGGAAATGCCGGCTATAATGAATACTGACCATGCTATCCTTCTGATCCTGGAAAAAGCCACATCTACAGGGATATATATTGAGTCGGCAGCCACAATGTCACCCACCTTGTAGCCATATCCTCCCTTAGATCCGTAGATGTCTTTTAAGGCTTTCGGGGCGTCCTGAAAAGCTCCGTGGCAGGTAAGACATCCCGTTTCCGCCTTAATTGCCATCATCTTTACGTAGTAAGATCTTGCACCCTTCTTTATCATCCCGGACCACTGGTTCGATTTGGGATGTTCTGTAAACCATCTAAGCATATTCATTTCGAATTCATCCGCTTGGTTTATTGAATTCCTAGGGTTTCCTGCAGCCCTTTTGTACAGGAATTCAGGAAAGCGTTTGTGGAATATACTCATTATTTCCCGTCCGACAAAAGAAGTTGACATGGCCTCGGGAATAAACGAACCTGCGGGGAGAAGTTTGGTCAACACGGGTCTGGCTTTATCCTTTATATATGTTCGCGTTGCTTCAGCTATACCGATATAAATCTCTGTCTCTTTATATACGCACTTAATAACCCGGTCTTTTAAATAGAAATATTCCGCCATCGCCGCTCCTCCGCAAAACAGGAGGAGGATACATGCAGTCCCTATTCGAAATTGTGTTTTAACAGTTGTTTTTTTCATTATATACCACCTGCTTTTTCGACAATATATCTTACATATCAGGTTGTTGAAAATTTTGATCCGCTTTAGAATAACCCTAACGACATTTATTGTTTAATCACAAAGTCAGAGTAATATAAAACCGCATCAGATGCAAGGGGGATGGATTACTAAACAAAATAAGCCTGTTATAAAAGCCTGCCGACATTTTTTCTTTAAACTGTATGATGTATTTACTTGACAGCAAATTACAGGCTCTTTATTAGAAAATGCTGAGATGAAAGATAGAACATCGATAATTTTAATATTCTAATTCGACCAAAAATTTAATGCCCTCAAAAAATAAAATTAAAAATCCAAAAAAAGCGTCATTTTCAAATTGGAGTTTCATAGAAATGCCGTTGCGCTATTCAAGTGATACTAATGAATAAAACAAAATCCCTTCTTAAGAGCGTTTTCGGATATGATAGTTTTATATCACTTCAAGAGAGTATTATCGAAAATGTTCTTGCGAAAAAGGACTCGCTGGCGGTTATGCCCACAGGAGGCGGAAAATCACTATGCTATCAGATTCCGGCCCTCATATTTAAAGGCATGACGGTTGTTGTCTCCCCGCTTATTTCCTTGATGAAAGACCAGGTGGAACAATTGGTGCAAACAGGTGTTGCTGCAGTATATTTAAACAGCTCCTTGCCCTCTGATGAGTATCACCGCAATACTGTTCGGGTTAAAGAGAAAGCTGTAAAATTGCTTTATCTTGCACCGGAGACTCTTTTAAAGGCGAACATCATTGAAATGCTCTCTTCTGTACAGGTAGACTGCTTTGCCATTGATGAAGCCCATTGTATTTCACAATGGGGCCACGATTTTCGTCCTGAATACCGGCAGCTGGCTAAAATACGTTCCGGTTTTCCAGAGTCTGTCTGTATAGCCCTTACGGCTACAGCCACGCCGCGAGTACGCCTGGACATCAAATCAAATCTTGGTATCGATTCTTCAGGGGAATTTGTAGCCGGTTTTGACAGGGAAAACCTCTTTGTCCAGGTGGTTCCCAAAAAAGATCCTCTTAATCAGACCGTTCAATTCATACAAAAATTTCCAAATCAATCCGGTATTATTTACTGCTTTTCTAGAAGACAGGTTGACGATCTTAATACTTATCTTACACGACTCGGATACAGCATTAAGCCCTACCATGCAGGGTTATCAGAATCTGAGAGAAACCAAAACCAGGAAATGTTTATCCGGGATGATGTCCAGATAATTGTGGCAACTATCGCCTTTGGAATGGGTATTGATAAGGAGAATATCCGTTTTGTACTCCATTATGATCTGCCGCAGACTATCGAAAGCTATTATCAGGAAATCGGACGATCCGGGCGTGACGGCCTTCGTTCGGATTGCCTTCTGCTGTTTGCCTATGGAGATATCCAGAAAATCAAATATTTCATTAATAAAAAAGAGGGTCAGGAGAAAAGGGTGGCAAGCATACACTTAAACTCCCTGTTGCGATTTGCTGAAACCGACGAGTGCCGTCGCATTCCTTTGATTAATCATTTTGGTGAAAAATATTCAAAAAATAATTGCGGCATGTGTGACAACTGCCTGGCAGACGCAAAAACGAAAATTGATATCACTATTTATGCCCAGAAGTTTCTTTCCTGCGTCAAGCGTACCGGTGAAATATTCGGTGCAATTCATATTATTGATGTACTGCGCGGGTCTGAAGGAAAAAAAGTGTTCAACTTCGGACATCAGCATCTGTCCACATACGGCATCGGTACAGATTTTTCAAAAAGACAGTGGGTCCATTTATCGCGGCAGTTTATAAACAAAGAATTGCTGGTACAAGATACCGAGTTCGGCGGTTTAAAGCTTACTGAAAAAGCATGGGCGGTTTTAAAGGGAAAAGAAACCGTGATGGGCAGGGTGGAAAAAGAAGAAAAAAAGTACGTTGTCAAAAAAATTGTTGATCCGGATTATGACCACAACTTGTTTGAAATCCTGAGAAAAAAGCGAAAAGAACTGGCCGATTTGTCCAAAGTTCCGCCGTATATTGTTTTTTCCGATAAAACCCTGGTTGAAATGGCTGCCCGTTATCCACAAAACCGGAATGATTTCATGGATATCCACGGCGTGGGAATTGCAAAATACGAAAATTACGGCCGGATCTTTTTAGATATTATTCAAAGTTACTGCAGTCAGCATCAAATAGAATTGCCAGCTGAAAGCATGCCGGAAGAAGATTTATCCGCCTACCGTGCACCGAAAAAATTACGACACATTGTTATCGGCGACGCATTTAATTCCGGCATATCGATTCGGGAAATCATGGAAGAATACAACATTAAAATCGATACAGTATTAAATCATCTTTATCGCTATCTGCAAGAAGGTCGTCCACTGAAATCAAAAGGAATATTGTCTTTGTCTTCACTTTCAGATAAAGAAAACGCAATTGCCCTTGAGCTGTTCGACTCCCTCGGCACGGAGCACTTAGGCCCGGTCTTTAGAGAATTAAATGGGAGGATCGGCTATGATGATTTGAAAATCCTGCGTCTTCATTACATGATAAACAACCAATTATGATGGCGTCGTAAAAAGTCTCATCTACTGCGTTGCAGCGGTTTTTCAGGAACTCGACATACTATACGTATAGTCTCGTCCCTGAAAAACCGCTACGCCTTTTTATCCCGCTGATTTTTAGCTGGGGTATATGAGCCTTGGAACGATGCCATCCGGTGCTTATTCAAAGACTTTTTACGAGTTCATCAATTATAATAGGCAAAATATTTTAAAGCGATTAATTATTAAATGTCATTAAATCTACTTTAAGGAGAAAACCAATGAAAGGACTTTTTCTAAGGTGGCTGATCTTGACGGTTGCAATTATTGTAACTTCCTACCTGTTAGACGGCATACATATAAGCGGTTTTTTCTCCGCCTTCTTTGCAGCCGCCATACTTGGAATTCTGAATGCTTTTTTTCGCCCCTTACTACTCTTATTAACACTTCCTCTGAACGTATTGACTCTCGGACTTTTTACTTTCGTTGTCAATGCAGTCATGCTTATGATGGTATCCGGAGTAATATCAGGTTTTGAAGTTCACGGGTTCTGGTATGCTGTATTCGGTTCCCTTTTAATCAGTCTTATAAGCTGGTTTCTCACCTCATTTATAAGTGAGCGGGGAACAGTCGAGTATATTGACTTAAAAAATGTCGGTGGCAACAAGTGGGAATAAGATTTTCTTTACAAACTTAAGTAATTTAGGAATTCTTAATATGAACCCGTCAAAAAGAGAGGTCAATGTATTTATTGTTTCCGATGCCACCGGCGTTACTGCAGAAAGAGTGATTACCGCCGCCCTGGTACAATTCAAACAGATTGAGCCTATCTATAAAAGATTCCCCTTTATGCAGTCAGTGGAGCGGGTTGATGATATCCTGGCTGAAGCACAAAAGCTTAATGCAATCATCATTTATTCGCTTGTTACGGAAGAGCTCCGTAGATATTTTCGCAAAGAGAGCAGATTAAAGCGTATTTATAGTTTTGACCTCCTGGGCCCTCTGTTAAGAAGGATGGAAAGGCTTTGGAATATTATACCGGCACTGCGCCCGGGGCTGCTAGGAGGTGCCGGCGAGGAATCTATCCGTCTTGCCGAGTCCATCGACTATACTCTGAAACACGACGATGGGTTGGGAGTCGAAACCCTTGAGGATGCAGACCTTATCATGCTGGGAATTTCCAGAACGTCAAAGACCCCGACAAGCCTTTATCTGTCCTGTAACAATTCTCTTAAAGTAGCAAATATTCCGATTATTCCATTTGTTCAGCCGCCTCAGGAAGTCTTTAAATTAAAGAAACGAAAAGTCGGATTTACCATTACACCGGAAAAGGTTGCAATTATCAGGAAAAAAAGACTCCTTTACGCAGGAGAAAGCGAATACACGGATATTAGCTCGATCAGGCAGGAGGTTCTCTTTAGCCATAAGATATTCAGGCAGATCAAGGGTCTCCAGGTGATTGACGTGACCAACAGCTCCATCGAAGAGATCGCTGAAATGATATTATCCAAATAATAAAGCGCAAGTGAAGTAATTATTCCTTACTAAGCCGTCAAATCTCTTTTAATTGACCGGCAAGTGGACCGTCCTTTCTCCATACCCAGCATGTATCAATGAGGTAATTATTTAAAATTTCGGGAGAAATCTCATTGCCCCCTTTTTCTTTGTTTCGATAAACCCAGTAACCCTGGATAATTGCAGGCGCCATAGCAAGAACAAGCGTTGTCAGGTGCAGACAACCGTTAAGACCCCCTAAAGCTTTTTTCACTTTTGGTGTAAAACCAGGTGCAATGCTCAGCCCCTTTATTTTTTGAAGACTGTTAGATGTCTGAATGCACTCTTCGTGAGGTGTTTCCGGCATTTCAACATTTATTTCCATGATGGTAAGAGATGAACATTCAACCAGCATTTGTATAACCATATTATGTACTGTTTGAGGTGGATGCTTTTCTCCGGAATTATGATAAAAGGGTATCAAACGATCTTCTTTTAATCTTCCCTCAACTATTATGTTTTCACTTCCGGATTCATATGTACAGATTTCAATATTTCTGGTGTGAATTTTTCTACCCTTACTGCTGTTTAATGAGTTCATTTTCCCCTCCGCCAGTTTGCTTTTCAATCCATCCCATTATCATATTAACAACAAATCCGACCTCGTTATCACTTAACGCCCTACCCTTTTGTATTTTGTGCCATTTCTGCAGACAACCCCTGCAGCATGTTGCTGTTGCATGCTGAGCAGTAAAAACCGGATGCCCCTTCATGGGCGTCTGTTTGCCGTCATTCTTCGGAAACTGTTGCGCAATTCTTAAATTGATAAAATCAAAGGCGTGTTCCCTGATTTTCTCCATACCCTTTTCTGTAATATATTTTCTATCCCTGTCTGTCAGTTTGAATTTTGATCTGAAGTGAGAGCGTTTCAGCACTTCAAGCGCACTGTCAATCTTTTTGGATGAGCAAAATTTATGCGCTGAATCTTTCAAGCGGCCAGTCCGATGATTGTAACTTCGATTGTTCGGGTCCTGGGGCCGTTGTCGTGGTTGATCGCCACGACCTGCTGCCATGTTCCCAGTTTTAATTGTCCGCTTCGAATCGGGAGTGCAATGGAGGGCCCCAGCAGTGCAGCCTGGACATGGCTGTGTCCGTTACCGTCATGCCAGGCTTTTTCATGTTCATATTCAAGGCCGGGCGGAGCAAGCCTGTTTATAGCCATTTTCAGATCTTCGACAACGCCGGGCTCAAATTCAATGGTTGTAAGGGCCCCGGTTGACCCCACCATGGTGGCGTTAAGATTTCCGTTTTCAATTTGCGACTCTTTTATCAATTGACGAATTTCCGGTGTGATATCACAAATATCAGGCCCGGTTTTCAAACTGATTTCAATCGATTTAATAAATACTGATACTTGTTTCATATGTTCCATCTTTTTTCCCATGAGCCAATTTCAAAACGTCCCATTTTGTCCGATATCTGCGTCAGGCTCAAATTTTAATCCTCGAAATACTCTATGTATTCCTGTGGTTAAAATTTTCGCCTTCCTTGATCTCGAACAGATAAGCGCAGACTTCGAAATTGAACATTTTGAAACTGGCTCCTCTGTGATTTCTATTAACCAATGATGACAAAAAGATGCGTTTAAACTAATCAAAGTCATTAATATGCCACAATTCTGCCTTTAGATATTCATACACGTTGAACACAATCGGGCAGACGGAACTGTTCTGTATCACGCCTATTAGCCGAAAAACAAAATCATTCTTGTGCAGATGAGGATAAGACCTGCAAGGTTTTGGACGATAATTATAATGGGAACATAAGTTGTTCTTTAAAAAAGGGCATGGTTTTTCTTTAAATATAAATTCGCCGGCCTCCTCACCTTCGGCCAGGTATCGTTTTCTAAACTGCTCAGCGGAAATTCCAAGGCCTTTTGAAAAATTTTTAATATCCTCTTTATACACGCCTATCTGTATTTCCCTGCAACAATTTGCACATTTTGTACAATCTATTTGTGACGAAATTTGCTTATACAACCTGTGTACAATCCGATCCA